>CAZOLL010000507.1:0-3561 GCA_964580365.1 uncultured Phycisphaeraceae bacterium | reverse complement strand
CCATCTTCGGTTGCGGCCGCTTCTCCGACTCGAGCTTCGCGACCGTCTCCGGCACGAGCGCCGCGTCGATCGCGAGGCGCGCGACCGGCACCGTGCGGCGCTTGCCGCCGGCGATCGCCGCGAACGGCAGCGCGGCGTCGAGGGTCTCGCCGAGCGTCGCGCCGTAGCGCCGCGCGAGGAAGCCGCACAGCTTCAGCATCGGCGGCGTGAACAGCGGCTCGGTCGAGAGCAGCGTCTCGATCGCCTTCACGTCGAACGCGGGCGACGACTCGGTCACGGCGACGCACGTGCCGCCGACGCTGCGCGAGCGGAACGGGACGCGGACGCGGACACCGGGGCGGATGCGATCGCGGAGCGGCTCCGGTACCGCGTACGTGAACACGCGGTCGACCGGGAGATTGAGCGCGACATCCGCGAACGAGACCATCGCGCCCGCATCGTAGGCGGCGCGCGATGGCGGCTCGATCCGGTTCGGCGCGGGCGCTCGACCCCGCTCGGTCGCGTTCGTGCCGGCACGAGGATTCGCAACCCTGCAAGCGTTCACCGGCCGAGTCGACTCTGGTGAAACCGACCACCGCGTCCGCGGCCGGATCGAACCCGCCGCGAATCGCGCGCTGACGCCGTTCTCGACGCGCGAACGCCCGATCCGACCGACCGGTAACCGCCGCGCCGCGCGTCGCGACGTCGACTTGAAAGAAAAACGAATATGCCGGACCGGGGCGGAAAACGGCGGCCGATAGAGCCAATCCGGCCAGAGGAGGTGGGTACGGCGTCCTCAGGGAACGCCGCATCCGCGTTCAAACCTCTCGGGCCTTCGGCAGCAAACATCCGTGCGCTCCGCTCGGACGGAGCAGAGGACGTCCTGTGTTTCCGTCTCCCGAAACAACTCTCGCTGCGCGCGGTCGACCCGCATCGATCCCGCAAAGGCCGAAAACGCGCGGGCTCCTGCCCGTCGCCGCGTTCCTCGCGAGCGCGGCGTTCGCGTCCGCCCAGGAGGAAGATCCGGTGCTCGAGACGGCGCAGATCGCGCTGGTCTCGGAGGCCGACGATCAGCTCACGCTGCACGTCGCCGTCGCACCCGATGCTCCCGTCCTGCTCGTGGTCGGACTCGCTTCCGATCCGTCGGTGTTCATCACGATTCCGGCGGTCGCGGACGGGTCCGGCGCGATTGCGCTCTCCGGCTCGGTCGATCTCGAAGCGATTCCCCCCGAGATCGCGTCGACCGGCTTCGAGGTGCTCGTCGCGACGCTCGACCCGGCCGACGGCGCGCTGCTCGTCAGCGACCCGATCACCCTTCCGATCCCCGCTCCGCCCGAGGATCCGACGACCTCCGACACGCCTTCGACCGGCGAACCCGGTTCGAAGGACGATGACGGCGGTCGTTCTCCGTCCCCGGGTTCGAGCAACGACGACCAGGCGATGTCTTCACCGTCCGGTCCCAACCCTGGATTGCTCCCGCCCACGCTGCAGACGTCGGCCACCGTGAGCACCCTGGGCGGTCTCGTGCCCAGTCCTATCGTCTTCCGCCGTTCTCCGAATCACCGCTTCGTGGTCTCCCATGATCAGCCCGTACCCATTCAGGGCAGCGGACACTGACAGCCTGTCGAGTCTCCGCACGGGCGGCCGGTGCATCGGCGCTCGCTTGATGCGGCAGATCGCGAGAGCTGGCGGTCCCAAGCTGATGCTCGAGCGCGCGAAGGATGCGCTGCACGAGCTGATCGAGGACGTGGCGGCGGTCGCCCGCGATGATGCGTCGCCGGCGACGCCGCGGGAGAAGGCGGCCGAGTTCATCGTGAACCTCGGCGCCCGCCAGGTCGCGCCGCGCAGCGTCGTCGAGGTCGTCGATCGCGTCGGCGAGGCCGCCGCGCGCGCCCGCTACCGCGGGGCCCCCATCGTCGACTTCCTCTCCACATGGCTGTACGTGGCGGGTGAACAGTTCATCGGCAGCGTGGAGCACGCGCTGACCGCCGCCGAGCTCGAGAGCGTTCACGACGAAGTGTGGAGCCGTTTCCGCGCGAGCCTCCTCGAAGTCCTCGAGGCCGGCGCCGAGCGCCTCACGCAGGGCCGTCGCTTCCGCGTGGCCGAGATCTACCTCGCGCGCTTCCGCGCCGTCCGCGCGCGCAACGAGGAACAGCGCCGCGCCCCCGGCCTCGCGATCGGCGAGACCAATGCGCTCACCGACGACGTCGCGGCGATCGGCGACGAACACGATTTCGTGGCCGCGGTCGCGGTCGACCTCTTCGCGCTCTCGCTCGGCGACGTCGAGCAGCGCCTGATCGTCGGCCAGATCCCCGGGCCGAGCCTCGCGCGCGGCAAGCCCGGGTTCGACGGCGACCTGCAGCGCCGGCTGTGGTCGCCGCTGCGCGCGATCAAGAACGACCAGTCGTTCGAGCGCTGGCCGAAGCTCGTGAAGGGCCTGGGCCTTTCCGACCGCCAGGCGTTCGGAACCCTCCTTCACGCGATCGCGACCCACCTGCAGAAGACGTGGGAGTGGTTCTTCCCCGAGCAGCGCCCGTTCGGCACGGTCCGCGCCGAGTTGAAGCGCCTCGAGACGGCGATGCGCGCCGAATTGCCGGAGGCGATCGCGCAGGAAGTCGTGGACCGCCACATCCAGTCGTGGACCGAGACGCTCTCGTTCATGGTGCGGCTCGCAGGCGAAGACGCCGAGCACGCGCTCTCGAGCTTGAAGCTCGACGAGGACGACGGTCCGGGAGTCTTCTGAGATGGAACGCCGCCCGGTCAAAGCCGCTCCGTCGATGCCTGCGCCGCGCGCGCGCGCGCACTGTCCCGAGTCGGACCGCGACCTGAAGGACCTGCTCCGCACCGCTCGCCCGCTCGGCGACGCCTCGCAGTTGATCCAGCACGCCGCCCGCTGCACGAGCTGCTTCGCGCGGTTGCGCGACCTCTTCCTCGCCACGTCGCCGGACGACTCCGACCCGATCCACCGCCTGATCGACGGCCTGAACCACGCGGTCTACCGCCTCGCGAAGGCGATCCTCTGCTCTCCGGAGAACGGCGGCACGAACGACTTCCGCTTCGACCACGCACCCGGCCTCCCGGCGCACGCCGCCGAGGACGCGCTCTCGCGCCTGACCGCGCTCGACGAGTACTCGAACGGGCAGAGCGCGCGCTCGAGCGAAGCGGCACCGCTGAAGGAGCTGATCCGCGAGTCGACGTCGGAATCGACGTCGCAGGAGACGGCGGAGCAGCTCCTGCGCCGCAGCATCGCGATCGGCGGGAGGTACGGACTCGACGCCGCGAACCTGCTCGGCTTCATCCGCTACCGCCGCGGCGACCTCGACGGCGCCGAGCTGTTGTTCCGCACTGTGCTCGACCACTCGGCGACGAACACCTACGAGCGCGAGACGCAGGCCCACGCGATGAACAACCTCACGGGCGTCGAGCTGTCGCGCGGCGACCTGCGAAGCGCGATCCTCTGGTGCGAGCGCTCGCTCATGTTGAAGCAGCGCCTGCGCATGGACGTGCGCTCGAACCTCCTGAACCTCACCTTCTTCTGGATCGAGCAGGGCACGCCGTACGGCATCGATCGCGCGCGACACT
>CAZOLL010000506.1:0-3565 GCA_964580365.1 uncultured Phycisphaeraceae bacterium | reverse complement strand
GAACACGCACCCCGAGACCTACCCGAAGTTCCAGACGCAGCTCGGCAAGGTCGTGCTCCTGCGCGACATGATCAACTGGTGCATCGAGCACCCGGTGCGCGGCACGAAACTCGATGCGGACGACCCGCGGATGCGCGGCCTCGAGGCGTACATCCTCGCGCAGCGCAAGGGGAAGACGCTCGAGTACGGGAAGCACTGAGCTCCATCAAGGCGCAACGCCGCGCAACCCGTTGCTCGAGACGTAGCCGAACGGGCCGGCGGGGTCCGCGACCCACACCTGCGCGGAGGGCACGCCCGCCGGCCAGGTAACCGGCGCTTCCCAACCGCCGAGCGGCGTCGCCGGACTGCTGACGGGGATCGCGATGACGACGATGTTCGCGCTCGGCACGAGGATCCCGCCGAGGAACGGCACCGAGAGCTGCGTCGTGCCCGCGACCAGGAAGCTCGTCGCTCCTTTCTTCGCCTGCACCAGCCGCAGCGAACCGGCGCTCGACGCCTCGAGCGTGCCGTGTCCCGTGAGCACCGGCACGCTCTTCGGCGGCGCGCTCGATCCGGTCATGTTCCATGCGAGGTCGCGCCAGACCGACTGATCGCGCACGTAGATGTCTTCGTGCGTGTTGGTGTCGGCGGGGTCGAGCGGGGACCACGTGGAGAAGGCGAGCACCTCGCCGCTCGCGTCGAAGTCCGGCCCCCAGCTCTTGAAGCCGAACACCGCGCCGTCGTCGTTCACCGAGTGACGCGTGGTGACGCCCTTCAGTCGGTCGCGGATGAACACGTCGAACGCGCCGTTCACGTCCTCGAGCACGAGATCGCAGCAGGTGCCCGAGCTGTCGCCGCCGGTGAACGCCACGTAGCGACCGTCGTCGCTGATCGAAGGCGGATAGGTCCCCTCGATCAGGCCGGTGCCCTCGACCTCGTAGCTGTTGATCGAGACCAGCTCGGTGAACGCGTTCGCTTCGTCGCAGACGCCGTTCGCGTCGGGGTCGCGGTCGCGCACGAAGGCGTTCGCGAACTCGAGCGAGCCGCCGGCGACCAGGTTCTTCGCGCGGCTGTAGAACGTGACGAACCGACCGTTCGCGGAGATGCGCGACCCGGCGCTCCAGCCGTCCGGCTCCGCGCCGGCGTAGCCGTCGCTGATGCGCGTCGTGGTGGCGGTCGCGCGGTCACGCACGAACACGTCGGAGATCCCGTTCGTGTCGCCGACGACCAGGTCGGGGTCGTTGCTCCAGAACAGCACGTACCGCCCGTCGCTCGAGATGTCCTGCACGAAGGCGGTCGCGGGGAGGCCGAACATGTCGACGCTGATCAACTCGTTGGTTCCGGCCGCGAGATCGCGCACGAACACCGCGGGCGACGCGCCGCCGGCCGGGACGAGGTCGGTCGCGCTCGACCCGAAGGCGACGATCTTGCCGTCGTCGCTGATCTGCGCGTTCGTGCTGCCCGCGTTCGGCTGGGTGCCGAACTTGTCGATGCTGATCTGCGTCGTCGTGCTGCCCGCCTCGTCGAAGACGCCGTTTCCGTCGACGTCGCGGTCGCGGATGAAGATGTCGGAGACGCCGGTGCCGTCGCCCATCGTGCCGAAGTTCGGCGCATAGGAATGGAAGACGATGAAGCGGCCGTCTTCGGAAATGTCGGGCAGGTGGCTCCCGGTGCCGGGGATGCCCTGCGAGCCGGCGGTGTTCACGCTGATGACGGTCGTGGTGCCGAGCAGGAGGTCGCGCACCAGCACGTCGTGGTTCGCGTTCGAGTCGCTCGGGACCAGGTTGGTCGCGACCGTCTCGAACGCGACGAAGCGTCCGTCGCCGGAGATCCGTGCCGAGTGCGAGATGTCGTTCCCCTGCGTGCCCGTCACGCCGAGGCTCGCGCGCGTCGAGGTCTGCGCGCGCGCGGGGCCGGCGGCTGCCGCGAGAAGGGTGACGAGCACGACGGACAGGATTCGATTCGGATTCATGGCGGGCCTCGCTCGCTCTCGGTCGATGGGTGGCTTCGAGGGGCAGAGCGGAACGGGCGGGCGGGATGTGACCGGGATCTGCATAGGATTCTCGCGATGGATCCGATCGAGGCCTTGGTGGCGGAGTTCGTGGAACTTCGGGAGCGCGGGCAGGCGCCCGATCCCGACGAGTTCTGCGCACGCCATCCGGAAGCCGGCGAACGGCTGCGCTCCGCGCTCCGCACGCTGATCGGCGCCGAGCGGCTGTTCCCCGCGCACGATCCGCCCGCGAGCGTCGGCGCGTATCGCATCGTCCGCGAGATCGGCCGCGGCGGCGTCGGACGCGTCTTCGTCGTCGAGAAGGACGGCCGCGAGCTGGCGCTGAAGCTCCTGCATCCGAACCTCGAGCTGCAGCCGCGCGCTCTCGAACGGTTCCGCCGCGAGCGCGATGCGCTGGCCCGCATCCAGCACCCGGGCGTGGTGCGCGTCGTCGACGGCGGCATGCACGACGGGCGGCCGTTCCTCGTCATGGAAAAGGTCGAAGGCGAGAGCCTCGCAGGGCACCTGCGGCGCGCGACGGCGGGTCGCTGCGTCGACCTCCCCGGCGAAGGACCACCCGAGCGGCGCGTCGCGCGCGTCGTGGCGGCCGTTGCGGACGCGATCGCCGCCGCGCACGCCGCGGGCGTCCTCCACCGCGACGTCAACCCGAGAAACGTCATTCTCGAGAACCACGGCACGCCGGTCGTCATCGACTTCGGGTTGGTGAGGACCGAGGACGCCGCATCGCTCACCGGCACCGGCGACCTGCTCGGCACGCCGCCCTACATGGCGCCCGAACAAGCGCGCGGCGAACCAGTCGACGAGCGCAGCGATGTGTTCGGGATCGGCGCGCTGCTGCACGAGCTCGCCACCGGAGCGCCGCCGCGTGCCGGCACCAAGACGATCGCGCTCCTGCAGCAGGCGGCGCGAATCCCGTTGTCGCCGCCGCGGCGCACGAACCCGCGGTTGCCCGCGGGCCTCGATCGGATCGCGCGCCGCGCCACCGCGTGGCGCGCGGCGTGGCGCTACCCGAGTGCGCGCGAGCTGGCGGACGACCTGCGTCGATTCGCGGCGGGGGAAGAGCCGCACGCGCGCGCGCCGCGATGGTTCGAGCGCTGCGCGAACGCGTGGCTCGTCCACGGCCGGGCGATCGCGGCGATCGCCGTGCTGATCGTCGCCGCGCTCGTGCTCGCCCTCGCGCTTCGCGGCGACCCGCCGTCGCCCGCGGAGATCGAACGGACCGCGCGCGAGCTGCATCAACGCGCGGCGATCGCGTGGCTCGACGGCGATCTCGCGGCGATGGACGCCGCGGTCCGCGGACTTCGCGCGCTCGACCGCGACGAGCCGCTCTCGCCGATGCTCGCCGCGCTGGCTCGCGGCGAGCTGCCCGCGCACGACGCTCATCCCGCGGCCGACGCTTTCCTGGAAGGCGAGCGCGCGCGCCGTGCCGGCCGACCGGCGGAGGCGCTCGCGCGGTTCGAGACCGCCGCGAACATCGCCCCCGGCGTTCCGCTCGTGGCGGCGAGCATCGCCTTCGCGGCGAAGGACGCGGGCGACGTCGAACGCGCGCAGAACATGCTCGAGCGGATGGCGGCT
>CAZOLL010000505.1:0-3570 GCA_964580365.1 uncultured Phycisphaeraceae bacterium | reverse complement strand
TGGATCGCCCCCGGAGCGCTTCGCGCTCCGGGAAGCGATCCGTTCCGCATTGACCTTTTCCTAGTCAGGGGGGTGGGCACCCAACCGAGCGGCGGCGGGGGTCCGGGGGTCTCTTGAGCTGCAATCCGCAGCGAGGACGCCAGACAGCTGCCGACAGGCCATCCCGCAACCTTCGACAGATCCCGGGTTGGAATCCTCCAGCGTCCACCCGCAGCGAGGACCGCAGAGCAAGAGACCCCCGGACCCCCGCCGCCGCGTCGCAAGCGCGCTCGACGTCCGTCTCACAATCCCGATCGATCGAAGTCCGCCACGTACGTCCACCAGTTGTTCGACCGACCACGCGTCTCGCCACTCGCCTTCGGCAGCATCCCCAACCACCAGCGGTGATGCGCGACGATGTCCGGCCCCCATCCGTCGAAGCAGTTCATGATCTCCTTCTGCCCCGTCATCTCCGGATATCTCCGCCAATCGAGCGCGTGCGTCTCCACGAAGCGCGTGTTGCCCCAGTCGTAATCGCTTTCGCTGTTCGGCGCCCAGTGCACCGAGCCGACGTGGCTCTCGCCCGGATGATCCTTGTCGACGCGAGTGAACGTGTTCCACGGATCGTCCCTCTTCGTGTCCCACGTCCCGCCCGCGATCGCCAATGAGAGGATGCCTTCGGCGCGATGGCCGTAGCTCTCGAGCATCTCGCCTTCGCCGCGTTCATAGTTGAAGCCCATCACCCACAGCGTCCGGCCGTAGTCCGGCACGTCGTAGGGCCGGTAGAACCACGGGTTGTCGGTCTTCGGCAGGCGGCGGTCGCGGTCGGGGATGAACATCGCGTATTCGTCCCAATGGAAGCCGGGCGCGCCCCACAGCCAGACCTCGCTCACGTCCTTCGACCTCACCGCGTCCTCGATGCCGCACTCGGCGAAGATCGCGGCGTAGCTCGAGCGGTCGTTCTCGCGCCATTTCTGCGTGCGGATCGACTGCACGATGCCCGCGTCGTCGTCGCGGAAGCCGGAGACGAACGGCGGGCACGCATCCTTCTCGACGCGCAGGACGATGCGGTAGTCGATGAAGCCGCCGCTCGCGACGCGCACGTCGTCGGCGAGCTTCTTCGAGAGCAGGTCGGGGTCGCTCCAGCGGAAGAGCCTCGACAGCTTCTGTCCGCTCTCGGCCTCGATCACGGGGTCGTAGATCACGACCGCGACGTTGACGACGCGCGTGCCGATCGGCTTGCGACGCGGCGGGTTCTTCAGCTGGGCCGCCATCTCGGCGTCGATCCGCGCCATGAGATCCTTCGTCATCACCGAGCCGTGATCGCCGGGGAACATCTCGACGACGGCTTCGGCATGGATCGCTTCGAGGTCGGCCTTCAACGTCCGCACGGCGCCGTCGAGATAGAAGGTGTCCTCGGTGCCCATGTACACGTGGATCTTCCCGGCGAGCGTCGGCGCGAGCTCGTTCCACCGCGTGCGCAGCGTGAGTCCGATGTCGTAGGGCTTCCACGCCTCCGCGACGCTCGCGTCGATCGCACCGGTGTCGCGGTTCCACAATGGAAGCGGCGCGCCGTCCTCGCCGCGCGGGCTGAAGACCCATTCGAACGAGCCGAGCTGCTCGCCGCGCAGCGGGCGCTCCATGTCCGAGAACGCGCGGTAGCGGATCATCACTTCGCCGTTCCTGCGTGCGAGCGGTCGCTCCGATCCGTTCGCGTCGACGAACATGTTCTCGCCCTTCGCGTAGAGGTCGATGCCCTGGAAGTCGCGGAAGTCGACCGGGTCGGGGCTGGTCGACCAGCAGCCGCCGAACACGTCGGGGTACGCGACCTGCAACCAGAGGCTCGACCACCCGCCGCTCGAGTGACCGCCGACGAAGCGCGCGCGGGGCTCGCCGATCGCTCGGAACCGGCGCTCGCACTCGGGGATGAACTCCGTGACGAGCGCCTCGCCCCACGGCCCGTTGTTCGCGCTGTCCGCGAACACGCAGTGGCCGCCGGGACACGACGGGTCGAGCGTGACGCAAACGAACGGTTCGCCCGCGCGCGAAGTGCCGCGCGGTGACTCGACGCCCGAGAGACCCTGGTGCGTGCCGCCGAAGCCGGGCACGGAGTAGTACACGGGGAAGCGTCGCTGCGAATCCGCGGCCCACTCCTCCGGCAGCGCGACCGCGCCGCGAACGAACGTCGGCCTCCCGTAGAACGCGGACAGGAGCTTCGACTCGACGCGGCATTCCTTCACGCGCGCGGTCTCGACGAACGCGGGCTCCTCGACGACGCGGTCGCACGTGAGCGCGATCGTCTTCGCGACGTTCGGGTCGAACGTCACCTTCGTCGCGGCGCTGAAGAGATTCCCGGGCGCGCGGCCGATCGCGCGGCCGCCGAGGTTCCGGTCGATGACCGCCTGCACCACGTACTCGCCGCTCGGGATCTCGCGAGGGAACGCGACCCAGTTCTCGCGCGAGAGCCGCATCGCCGCGCCCGGCGCGACGTCGTGGAATCGGGCCGAGACGATCGGATCCGGAGCGAACCAGTTCGGGCCGCGGCGCGGCTCTTCCGCGCCGCGCGTGTCGGGCTTCGCGAAGTAGACGACGACGCTGCCGGTGAACGGGCCTGCGAACGCGGACGCAGGGTAGGTCACCTCGAACGCGGGGCCCGCAAGCTGGACGTCGCCCGCCCGAGCGCCGGCGGCCAGGACGAGGACGAGCGAAACGAGAATGCGGTGTCGGGCGAAGTTCATCGCACGCCGATCGAGACGTCGGACGAACCGCTGATCTCCTGCGACGCGCCGAGCAGCCAGTCCCCCTCCGCGAACGACGAACCGCCGAAGTCGACCGTGTAGCGCCCGTCCGCGGGTGTCGCCTGGTCGCTTTCGGAAACGAGGTTGAACGCGGCCAACACGGTCACGTCGCCGATGAAGGGCGAATGCTCGCGCGCCGCCCCACCAGCGCGGATCTGCCCATCCGCGTCCGCCGCATCGGTGCTGAACGCGAGCACGACGTCGATCGTGGGGGGATTGACGACGAAGGAGTCGACGAACGACGACGTCCAGTTGCGGCGCGGGCGACGCGGTGGGTCGAGTCGGAAGGCGACGTGCGTGCCGACCTCGTCGAACTTCGCCACCGTGTTCGCGACGCGCTTGTTCAGCTTGCGGTAGACGGATGCGAGCTTCTTGTCGACCGCGTCCTCGAACGCCGCCGTCACCGTGCGTGCGCCGGGATAGAACGCGGGCGGGTACTGACCCTCGACGGGAGGCGCGAGCGTCGCGAGCGCGGCCTTCGCGCCATCGGCCTGTTCTTGCGCGGCTTCCGTCACGGCGGCGGTCACCGCAGCCTGGAGTGCGACGAGCGCGTCGAACAGGAGGTCGGCCTGCGCCATGCCGTCCGCGCCGGGGTCGAGATCCTTCTCGATGTCCTTCACCGCGGCGCGGAACGTCGCGACGCTCGCGTTCACCGCGGAAGTGAACTCGGCGAGCGCCGACTCTTGCGCCGCAACCAGCGCCTTCGTCGCCGTCTTCTCCGGGTTCGCGGCGAATGCGGAGGGAAGCGCGACTGAGCCCGACAGCACGAGGGCGGCGAGAGCCGTCTTCATCG
>CAZOLL010000504.1:0-3573 GCA_964580365.1 uncultured Phycisphaeraceae bacterium | reverse complement strand
TTGTTCGCAACGCGGATGACGAGCGGAGCGCCCGACGTCGCGCCGTGGTACGTGCCCGCGACGATCTCCGCGCGATCCTGCTCGAGCTGCTGGCGCGCGCTGCGCCCGTAGCCGCGCTGGCGCCGCGCGAGCTCCGCGTCGATGCGCGCGACGTCCAGCGCGAGGCCGAACGGCACGCCTTCGAGGACCGCGAACAACGCGCCGCCGTGCGACTCTCCCGCCGAACCGAACCTCAAACTTCCCATGTCGGTGCGGCGAGCGGCGCTCTGCGTCGCTCACATCCCTTCGAGGTAGAACGGCCGGCGCGCGGGCGCTTCGCGGATGAGCGCGGACTCCCCCACCGGAGCGCGCGAGCGCGTCGGGGTCACCGGCACGGTCTCGGCGGCGGCGTCGCTGCTCGGGCTGGCCGAGCTGGTGCCGCCCGCGAAGAAGCGCTCGACGCGGCGCGCGAGGTCGAAGATGTCGAACGGCTTGCGGATCAGGCCAACGACGTTGCCGACCGCGCGGAGCTGGTCGATGGTCTCGCCGTCGAGGAACGCGCTCACGATGATGACCGAGCCGTCGGGCTTCGCCTGCCTGAAGCGCCGCACGAACTCGAGCCCGTTCATGCCGGGGATCGCGAAGTCGCTGATGACGAGGCGGTAGTCGCCTTCGACCGCCTGCCGGAGCGCGTCCTCGCCTCCGGTGCTGGTCGAGGCCGAAAGCCCGCGGTGCGCGAGCACGTCGCGGATCAGCTCGGCGATCGTGCGCTCGTCGTCGACGACGAGAACACGCGTCGCGCCGGGCGCGGTGCGGTCGCTTCGACCGTTGGTTCGACCGTCGGACGGACCGTTCGTTGCCCCCATCGCGACGTCTCCTGTCGTGATGACCCTGTGGCCGGCGCCACCAGAATCGACCGCCGCGCGCATTATGACGAGCGAGGGGGCCGGAACAAGTGCGCCGCCTCGGAGGGCGCGACTTCGTCGAAGCCGACCGTGACCGACATCGAGCGGTAGTCGACTTCGATCTTTCCTTCCTTTTTCAGCACGCGGCGGACGCGGCAGAGCTCGTTGTATCGCGGCAGGTGGACGACGTCGCCCGGCTTCAGGTCCTTCGCGAAGCGGCGGCGTTGCTCGGCGAGCGGCGCCTTCTCGAGCGCGCGGCGGATCGCCTCGAGCATCGCGCCGGCGGCGACCGCCGCGCGCCCGCCGAGCGTGAGCAGCACGCGGCGCGGCTCCTCGAGCTCGGCCGCGAGGCGCTCGAGCCGGCGCTCCGCCGCGACCTCCGCGTGCGCCTCGAGCGCGGCGCGCTTCGCGGCGGCGTCCTTCGCCTCGCTCTCGAGATCGGAGCGGATCTGCTGCGCGGTGTTGCGGTCGCGCGCGGCGTCGGTCTTCAGGCGCTCGACGGTCGCGCGGGCGCGGTCGAGCTCCTCGAACAGTCTGCCGTGTCCCGGCTCGGTCTCGGCGAGGTTCTTCTCCGCGTGCTCGAGCAGCGGCGCGGGCAGCCCGAGGTTCTGCGCGATCTTCAGCGCGTTCGACGCGCCGGGGATGCCGAGGATCAAGCGGTAGGTCGGACGCAGCGTCTCCGGGTCGAACTGCATCGACGCGTTCATCGCGCGCGGCCTGCGGCCGGCGAACTCCTTCAGCCGGCCGAGGTGCGTCGTCACGAGCGCGATCACGCCGCGATCGAGAAGGAAGTCGAGCAGCGCCAGCGACAGCGCCTCGCCCTCGAGCGGATCGGTGCCGGTGCCGAGCTCGTCGATCAAGACGAGCGAGCCGCGCGTCGCGTGCGCGAGGATCGCCGCGATGCGCCGCACGTGCGCCGAAAACGTCGAGAGGTTCTGCGCGAGGTCTTGTTCGTCGCCGATGTCCGCGAACACTCCGGGGAACAGCGGCACGCGCGCCGAGACCGCCGGGACGAAGTTGCCCGTGCGCGCGAGCAGCGCGGTGAGTCCGACGGCCTTCAAGGTGGCGGTCTTGCCGCCGGTGTTCGGACCGGTGAGGACGACGACGTCGAAGCGCTCGCCGAGCCCGAGCGTGAACGGGACGACGTGCTCGATCGCCTGCGCGCGGCGCTCGGCTTCCGTCCCGGTCGCGCGATCGAACGCGAGCGCGAGCAGGAGCGGGTGCCGCACGTCGACCAGCTCGAGCGCGCCGCCCGCTTCCAGCGCGGGCTCCGCGAGCGACAGCTCGTCCGCGACGGTCGCGCGCGCGACGGCCAGGTCGAACGTCGCGACGGCGTCGCGCGCGCGCACGAGCTCGTCTTCGCGGTCGAGCGCGAGGCGCGTCAGCTCCCACAGGATGCGCGCGACCTCGCGCTGTTCGTCGATGGCCCGGTCGCGCAGCTTGTTCTGATCGTCGACGACCTCCTCCGGCTCGACGTACGCGGTGGCGCCAGTGCCCGAGCGGTCGTGGTAGAGCCCGCGGATGCGGCCGCGCGCCTCGGCTTTCACGGCGAGCACGAAGCGGCCGTCGCGGAGCGACGGGTGCGGCGCGCGCAGGAGCGGCCTCACGTCGGGCCGCGCAGCGATGCGCTCGATGTTCTTCCGCGCGCGCTCCTTCAGCTCGCCGATCTCGAGGCGGATCTGGCGCAGCCGCTCCGACGCGGAGTCCATCAGCTGCCCGCGCTCGTCGACGGCGCGCTCGAACGCGTCGACCAACGTCGCGAGGTCGGGGATCCCGCGGCCGATCGCGGCGAGCGCCGGCGCGTCGTCGAGCGCGACCAGCTCGCGGCGCAGCTCGCGCGCGTGCTTCAAGAAGCGGAACACGACCGCGAGCTCGTGCGCGAACAACGGCGCACCGCGCGTGCGCGGGCGCTCGAGCAGGTCGACGCCGTCGTCCTCCGCCAGACGCCGCGGCACGCGCCGGCCGCGCGCGAGCGCGAGCGCCTCGCGCGCCTGCGCGAGCAGCTCGCGCGCTCGTTCGAGGTCCGCGACCGGCACGCTCGCGAGCGCCGCGCGCCGGCCCGACGGCGAGCGCGCGCGGCGCGCGACCTGGTCGTTCCAGCGCGCGAGCTCGAGCACCGAGTTCGCCGCGTCCTCCGGTTTCGTCTGCGTCGGTTGGTCCACTCGTCGTTCTCTGGCCTTCGTTCACCTGCTCGCTATGCTCGCGCCGATCCTCCGGGCGCAGGGGACGTCAGGTTTCGGAATGATCCACGACTCGATCCTCGACACCATCGGCAACACGCCGATGGTCCGGCTCCACAAGGTGTCGCGCGGCTTGAACGCGACTCTCGTCGGGAAGCTCGAATACCTCAACCCGGGCCGCAGCGTGAAGGACCGCATCGGCCTGCGCATGATTCGCGAAGCCGAGAACCGCGGCCTCCTGCGCCCGGGCGGCACGCTCATCGAAGCGACTTCCGGCAACACCGGCATGGGCCTCGCGCTCGCGGCGTCCGTGCTCGGGTACCGGATGATCTTCACGATGCCCGACAAGATGAGCCAGGAGAAGATCAACCTCCTGAAAGCGTTCGGCGCGAAGGTCATCGTCACGCCGACGTCCGTCACGGCCGACGACCCGCGCAGCTACTACTCGGTCGCGAAGCGCCTCGCGAAGGAGATCCCGAACGCGTTCTACCCGAACCAGTTCGCGAACC
>CAZOLL010000503.1:0-3576 GCA_964580365.1 uncultured Phycisphaeraceae bacterium | reverse complement strand
AATGCCCCGATCGCCGGCGCCGGGGACTCGAGCCCCGCGAGTCCGGCGAGCGCGGCCCCGTAGGCGCGTCGCTCCGACCGAACCGTCGGCTCGAGCCGCGCGCGCAGCAGTTCGTGCGCGCGCTTCAGCCGCGTTCGCACCGTCTCGATCGGGAGGCCGAGGCGCGCCGCCACCGCAGCGGGCGGCTCGTCCGCGAAGTACCGAGCGATCACCGTCGCGCGATACGGCTCGTCGAGCGCCAGCACGGCTTCGACCACGCGGCGGCGCAGCGATTCCCGCTCGGCGATCTGGTCGGGAGTGGGCAACGGTGACGGAGGGGGTGCGGCGATCTCGCGCGCCGCGCGGCGCTCGTCGGCACGACGCCGGTTGCCCGCGAGATGGCGTGCCGCCGTCGCGAGCCAACCGCGCAGTGACGTCACGTTCCGCGGGGGACGCGCGAGCGCGGCGGTGAGCGTGTCCTGCGCGACGTCCTCTGCCGCGTCGCGGTCTCGCACGAGGCTTCGCGCGACGGCGCGCACGAACGTCGCGTTCGCCGCGAGCGTCGCGGAGAAGTCCGTCGTCGGCGAGTCTTCGTGCACCACGTCATCGGAGCACCGCGGACGTCTCGCGCGGTTCACGAATCCGAGGAATCATCCGCAACCGAGCGCGCGCATTTCCGCGTCCGGACCGCGACGCGAAGAATCACGTTCTCCGTGGAATCGAAGTCGGTCTCGGCGGCTTCGCGCTCTCGAACGGGCTCGAGGTGACGATCCGTCCGTGACGCGTCAGGGCTTCGACTTCCACTCTTCCTTCAGCGTCTCGAGCCCGTCGGTGTAGGCCTTTGGCGCGCCGCCGGGGCCGGACTTCTCGATCGCCTTGTCGAGGAGCGAGAGCGCTTCTTTCGTCTCGCCGCGCTGGTGCAGGTATCGCGCCTGCCACTCGCAGGTCCAGAAGTTCTCGTTCGCCGCCAGCGCGCGCTTTGCGCACTCGGCACCCTGCTCGAGGTTGTTGTTCGTCGCCATGCGGTACTTCGCGACCTGCAGCGGCGTCTGCCAGTCGTTCGCGGCGGCGGACTCGAGCGCGTCCTTGATCTGCTCTTCCACCAGGCCCGCCGTGTCGATGTCGATCGCGAAGCGGACGCGCACGGTTCCCCACGCGAACCCGACGGTCGCCTTGCTGTCGCCGTCGGGCGTGATCGTGAACTCGAGCCGCTCGACCGCGGGCCCGCCCTCCGGCTCGACGTCGAAGCGGAGCACGTCCTTCGACGGGTCGTGGAAGTACGAGCCCCATTGCTTGTGCTGCGAGTTGAGGATGATCGTCCAGCGGTCGGCGCGGGGGATCGCGAACAGCGCGTACGTCCCCGACTTCACCGGCTTGCCGTCGATCGTGACGTCCTCGGAGAAGTCGATCGTCGTCGCGTCGTTCGCGCCGAAACGCCAGATCTCCTCGCCGTTCCCTTCGAGCTTGCGGCCGCCGAGCGCGGGCCGGTGGTAGACGATCTCGACGTCGGTGATGCCGACGGTTTGCGTCAGCGTCGCAGCGGGGCTCGCCTGCGGGAGTCGGATCTCCGCGTACGCGGCGGACCCGACGACGAGAGCGGCGAGGAACGAGAGCATGATCGATCTCCGAGGGAACGGCGGCACCGGTTCGCCCATTCGATGAGTTACCGGCGCGGGTGGACTCCATTGAACCGAATTCGCCGCTCGCGCGGCGAGTGACGCGCCTGCTCCGGCGGAATACGATTAAGGCCCCGCCCGCCGTGTCGAGGGTCGTCGGTCGCCATGAACGAGTCGATCGAAGTGCGGCCGTTCGCCGGGCGCGCCGAGTACGAGCGCATGGTCGACTACTTCGTGAACGGGACCGACGCGTTCCTGCTCGGCATGGGCGTCGACCGCGCGCGCTTGCCGGCGCGCGATGCGTGGGTGGAGGCCGCGGCGCGCGACCACGACCGGCCGCTGCATGAGAAGGAGCGCGCGTACCTCGCGTGGGTCCTCGACGGCGAGGCAATCGGTCACTCGAGCATCAACCAGATCGTCGTCGGCGAGCACGCGTTCATCCACCTCCATCTGTGGACTCCGCAGCGCCGGCGCGCCGGGCTCGGCACGACGTTCTTCCGGATGTGCGCCGAGCGCTTCGCGCGCGACTTCGGTTTCGCGCGGCTCTACTGCGAGCCGTACGCCGAGAACCCCGCGCCCAACCGCGTGGTCCCGAAGGCGGGCTTCCGCTTCCTCGAGCGCCGTCGCTGCGTGCCGGGACCGATCAACTTCGAGCAGGACGTGAACCGGTACGTGCGGGAGTTCGCTCGCCCCGACGCGTCGTGAGGCCAGCTCGTTCGTCGCGCTGCGTCTCCGAGCCTCGCGCTCACTCACCGGGGATCGGTTCGCCGGGTCTCCGGTCTCTGTCAACCGGGTCACCGGTCATCGGCGTTCGGGCCCCCGGTGGCGGGCAACCGGGGCACCGGCCGACCGGTCGACCGGCAACCGGGGCCCGAGCGCCGGTACCGGGCGACCCGCGAACGGGGACCCGAGAACAGAGACCCGAGAACACAGACCCCAGAACACAGACCCCAGAACCGAGACCCGGCTTTTCCACCCGGCTCGCCCGCGCCGCTCGGGGCGCTCAGCCCCAGACCTCCGCGGGCGCCGGGTGCATCTCGGACCCCTCGTACCGGATCCCCGGTTCCCGGTCCTTCGCGAGCAACAGCGGTCCGTCGAGGTCGACGAAGTCCGCGAGTGGGGCGAGGAGCTGCGCGGGCGCCATCGCGAGCGACGTCCCGACCATGCAGCCGATCATGACCTTGAATCCGCGCGCGCGCGCGTCGCGCACGAGCGCGAGCGCGGACGTGACGCCGCCGGTCTTGTCGAGCTTCACGTTCACGGCGTCATACCGGCCGAGCAGTTTCTCGATCGAGGACGCATCGTGGCAGCTCTCGTCGGCGCACACCGGCACGGAGTGGGGGACGCGCGCGAGCGCGGCGTCCGCGCCGGCGGGGAGCGGCTGCTCGGCGAGCGCGACGCGGTGGCGCGCCATCGCCGCGAGCAGCGACTCCAGCTCGCGCTCCGGCCACGCTTCGTTCGCGTCGACGATCAGCGTGGCGTCGGGCGCCGCGTCGAGCACCGCGGCGACGCGCGCCGCGTCGTCCGTTCCCGCGAGCTTCAGCTTGAGGAGCGGACGGCCCGCGGCGCGGCGGGCGGCGTCCGCCATCCTCTCGGGCGTGTCCAAACTCAGCGTGTACGCGGTCACGACCGGCCGCGGCTCCGGCGCGCCGAGCACCTGCCACGCCGGGACGCCGCGCTCCTTCGCCTCGAGGTCGAGCAGCGCGCAGTCGAGCGCGTTGCGCGCCGCTCCGGCAGGGAGCAGGTCGACGAGCGCGTCGCGCGTCGCTCCGGATTCGATCGCGGGCGTGACGCGCGCGACGTCCGCGAACACCGACTCTAGCGTCCACCCGTAGCGCGCGTACGGCCGGCACTCTCCGCGACCGCGCGCGCGGTCCGAATCGATCTCGACGACGACGACCTCGACCTCGGTGCGCACGTCGCGCGAGATCGCGAACGGCGCGGCGAGCGGCCAGGTCTCGGCGCGGACGCGGATTCTGCG
>CAZOLL010000502.1:0-3580 GCA_964580365.1 uncultured Phycisphaeraceae bacterium | reverse complement strand
TTCTTCTTCGGGGGCATCCACGTCTTCGCGACGCGGACCGTCACCAACGAGCCGCGCGCGCCGGGGACCGCGCCCCGCACGAGCAACGCGTTCTTCTCGGCGTCGACTTCGACGACCTCGAGGTTGCGCACCGTGGCGCGCTCGTCGCCCCAGTGCGTCGCCATGCGGTGGCCGCGCAGCGTCATGCCGGGCTGGCTGTGCATGCCGATCGAGCCGGGGCCGCGCTGGTTCATGTTGCCGTGCGTCTGCGGCTTGCCGGCGAAGTTGTGCACCGTCACGACGCCCTGGAAGCCGCGGCCCTTCACCGTGCCGATGACGTCGACGCGCTCGCCGGGTTGGAAGACGTCGGCCTTCACGACGTCGCCGGTCTTCAGCTCGGTGGGCTGCGAGAGGCGCACTTCGCGGATCACGCGGTGCGGATCGAGGCCGATCTTCTTGAGGTGACCGACGCGCGGCTTGTCGAGGACCTTCGCGCGCACCTTGTCGAACGCGAGCTGCACTGCGACGTAGCCGTCCTTCTCCGCGGTCTTCACCTGCGCGACGACGCACGGACCCGCGCTGATCACGGTGACCGGCACCTCTTCGCCGTTCTCGCGAAACACGTGCGTCATCCCGACCTTTCGGCCGAGGATGACCTTCTGCTCTTTCGCGAGCTTGGCTGCCTGCGCTGCTTCCGACGGAGTCGACATGGTCAGGATCTCCGCCTCACGCCTTCACGCGGATGTCGACGCCCGCGGGCAGGTTCAGCCGCGAGATCGAGTCGACGGTCTTCGCCGTCGGGTCGGTGATGTAGATGAGCCGCTTGTGCGTGCGGATCTCGAACTGCTCGCGCGACTTCTTGTCGATGTGCGGCGAGCGGAGGACCGTGTACCTCTCGACGCGCGTCGGCAGCGGGATCGGGCCCGCGACGCGCGCGCCGGTGCGCTTCGCCGTGTCGACGATCTCGGTCGCCGACGTGTCGAGCGTCTCGTGGTCGTAGGCCTCGAGACGAATGACGATCTTCTGGTTCAGCATCGCCGGTCCGGTCCATGCGCCCCGCAGCCGCGGTCGACGAGAACGCACCCCGGAACAGGAAGACTCCTGTTCGACGCGGGATGCGATCCCCAACCTTGGCCCACCCAGTTCCGAGGACCCACACTGCGACTCAGGCGAGCCGCCACCAGGGTCCGCGCCACCAGAGATTTACGGGCGGGGCAAAGACGGGTGATTCTATGGCGGGTGTTTCACGAGTCAACGACCAAGTGGCGCCGTCAACGGAAACCGCGAACCAAACCGAAAAAATCCTCGCGCCGCTCGCGTCCCGGGCTCGACCCGCGCCGGCGGATCACGGCTGAACGTGCATCTCGACGCCGTTCGTCGCGCAGAAGCCCATGAGAGCGCCCGGATCGAGGATCAGTGCCTGGAGCGCCACCCGCGAGCCGGGCGGGAGCTGCGCCGGAACGGCGCCGGTGAAGGCGAAAGTCCCCGCTCCCGGGCCGGTCCCGCCCAGAAACAACGGAAAGACCGTGACGACCACCGGCGCGACAAGCAAAGAGCATCCGCCTCCGAGAGGGCTGATGGCGGGGCCGCGGCCGATCACCACCATTGCAGTGGCGCCGCCGAGCGCGTTTTCGATCGTGAGCGTCACGTCGTGGCCCGCGGTCGCCGACCCGAAGAGGCGCAGCCGCGCCTGCTCGCGACCCGACCCGGGGCAGCCGCGGCGGTAGCAGGTGAATTGATCGGGAAGCAGGTTCGGCAACACCGCCACCGCAGACAGCGTGAACGACCCGAGCGGCAGCGGCACGACGATTTCCGCGCGCCCGTCGTGCTCGGCGTCGAACGCGCGCAAGCGGACCGCGCGGTCTTCCAGCGCGTCTTCGAACACGAGCGGCGCGGCGAAGCCGCCGTGCCCGTCACCGGGGAAGACCACGATCGGCGCGTTCGGTCCGTTCGGCAGTCGACTTGCCGTGAGCGCGACGTCGCGCCGGCCGTCGCCGTCCGCGTCGAGATCGATCAACTCTCGAGATGCGAAGTTGCCGAGTCCGTGCGTGACGAGCGGCCCCGGCGAGAACCCGGCGCCCGTGCCGATCAGCAGACGGAAGCCGCCGTTCGCGTTCGCGTCGGCGCACGCGAGATCGGCGAGGCCGTCTTTGTTCCAATCGCCGCGCACGGCCGCGACGAGCTGCGCGCCCGCGACGTCGGTCCGCGACGCGGGCAGGAAGCCGCCGGCGCCGTTCGATTCGACGGTCCACAGCGAGCCCGCGACGCACGTCGCCACGTCGGCCGCGCCGTCATTGGTGAAGTCCGCGAACTCGAGGTGCGTGGCGCTCGCGCCCGGGACGTTCAGCACCTCCGTCGCGGTCCCATAGTCCGTTCCGGGTCCGCCCAACGCGACGGCCACGGCGGTGACCGCCGCCCAATCCACCGCGACGAGCCGCGCGAGATCGAGCCAGCCGTCATGGTTCGCGTCGGCGAGTACGAGCCGGCGATTCCCGAACACACCGACCGTCGACGCGACCGCGAGCGCGCCGGAGCCGTCGTTCTCGAGCACCGAGAGCTCGCCGTCGGAGCCCGTGACCGCGTCGAGATCGCCGTCCCGATCGACGTCGCCGAGCGCGACGTCGTTCCACGGCGACGAATGCAGCGACGTCTTCACCGGCGCGCCGAACGAGCCGTCGCCGCGGCCGAGTCGCACGGCGATCTCGCCGACTCCGTGCGCGTCCGTCTCGACTTCGACCAGATCGTCGAAGCCGTCGTCGTCGACGTCGCCGGGGGCGACCGAGTTGACTCGCTCGTCCGGCAGCAGCAGCTCGACGTCGAAGCGCGCTCCGCCCGCGCCGTGCGCGATCGCGAGTCCGGTCGTCGTGCGGAGCACGACGTCGAGGATCCCGTCGCGATCGACGTCGACCGCTCGCTGCGGCGACCCTCCGTTCGCCGCGGGAACGATCTCCGCGGGGGCGAACGTGGCCGGACCGATCGAGCGCTCGATCGAGAGCATCTGATTGGAATTGCCGGCGACGCCGATCAGGTCGAGGCGACCGTCCGCATCGAGATCCGCGGCGAGCGTCCCGTTCAGAGTCGGCAGCACGACCGGCGGCGCGAACCCGCCGGCGCCGTCGCCGCGGTAGAACCGCTGCTCGCTCGAGACGCACCCGAGAAGATCCGGCCGCGCATCTTGGTCGAAGTCGCCGAGGATCGCCGACGACACGGTGGCGGCCGGCAAGTCGGTCGCGAGCGCGAGCTGGCCGTGGCCGTCTCCCAGCCACACTTGGACGCCGATGGCGAACGAGTGCAGCACCACGTCGAGGTGGTGATCCCCGTTCATGTCGATGCAGGTGAAGTCCGCTGACTTCGCCGCCGGGATCACGGTCGTCGCCGCGCTTTGCAGTCCCGATGGGCCGCCGAAGTACACGCGGAGCGAGACGCCGCAGAGCACGAGGTCGTCGAAGCCGTCCTCGTCGAAGTCGCCGGCAGCGCGCTTCGACTCGATCGCGCCGGGGAGCGTGACGGGCGGCAAGAAGCCCGCCGCTCCGGCGCCACGGAAGGTAACACCGTCGGCTCCGACGCTGCTCGCGACGTCGGTGAGTCCGTCGCCGTCGAA
>CAZOLL010000501.1:0-3583 GCA_964580365.1 uncultured Phycisphaeraceae bacterium | reverse complement strand
GCGTCAGAGCTTCCGGATCCAGATGTTGCGGTAGCGGACCGGGTTGCCGTGGTCTTGCAGCTCCAGCGGGAGGGCCGCGTCGTGCGCTTCGTACGTCGCGACTTCGCGATGCCGCGTCGCGCCGAGCAGCTCCTGCGCATCCTGCACCAGCACGCCGTTGTGGAACAGCGTGACGCGGCCCGGCTTCACGAGCGCGCCGTTCTCGAAGCGAGGGGCGCGGAAAACGATGTCGTAGGTCTGCCACTCGCCGGGCTTCCGACACGCATTCACGAGCGGCGGGAACTGGCCGTACAACGCGCCCGCCTGGCCGTCGGCGTAGGTCGGGTTGTCGAACGAGTCGAGCACCTGCACCTCGTAGCGGCCCATCAGAAAGATGCCGGAGTTGCCGCGCTCCTGCGAGTGGCCCTCGGGCGCGGGCGGCGCGGCCCACTCCACGTGGAGCTGGCAGTCGCCGAACGCGTCGCGCGTGTGGATCGAGCCCGTGCCGTTCACTTCCATCGCGGTGCCGACGATCTTCCACTTCGCTTCGCCCTTCTCGCCCTCGAACTTCGAGAGGTCCTTCCCGTCGAAGAGGACGATCGCGTCCGACGGCGGCGCGCCGGGCGTCGCTCCCACGGTGACGACCGCCGGGACCGGACGACTCGCGTCGTGCACTCGCCACTGCCCGCCGGGCAAGAACGGCGTGTCCGAGTAGCCGACGCCTTCCGGCGCGGGAGAGAACGCGAGCGTGGCGGTGACGAGGGCGAGGGCGAGCGGTTGGAGTCTGGTCATGACTCGACTGTAGGGATCGTGCGCGCGGAGTGAATCCGCGGCGGCGCCCCTAGAATCGCGCGCATGTCCGAGGCCCCCGAGTCGCCCGGTCCGCCGGATTCCGCGTCCGGCTCGATCACGCAGATCTACCGCGACCGCTCGGTCACGTTCGACCGGCTCGTCGCGGAGGACGAGGCGATGCGCTCGGTGATCGCGCAGGCGGAGCGGGCGGCCAAGTCCGACGCCGCGGTCCTGATCCTCGGCGAGAGCGGCACCGGGAAGAACCTCATCGCGCAGGCGATCCACAACGCTTCGCGCCGCGCGGAGAAGCCGCTCGTCGCGGCGAACTGCGCGGCGTTCGCCGAGTCGGTGATCGAGTCGGAGCTGTTCGGCCACGAGCGCGGCGCGTTCACCGGCGCCGACAGGCTGAAGAAGGGCGTGTTCGAGCTCGCGGACGGCGGCACGCTGTTCCTCGACGAGGTCGGCGAACTGTCGAAGTCGTCGCAGGCGAAGCTGCTGCGCGCCGTCGAGTACAAGGAGTTCGAACGCGTCGGCGGCGAGAAGACGCTGAAGGCCGACCTCCGCATCGTGTTCGCCACCAATCGAGACATCGACGAGCTGGTCCGCGCGGGCGAATTCCGCGAGGACCTGTTCTGGCGCGTGAACGAGATCCGCATCGAGCTGCCGCCGCTGCGCCGGCGGCGCGGCGACATCCCGAGGCTCGCGGACCGGTTCCTCGCCGAGTGTCGCGCCGCGCTCGGCACGAAGGTGACGAAGTTCAGCGAGGCGGCGCGCCGCGCGCTGGTCGAGTTCGACTGGCCGGGCAACGTGCGGCGCCTGCGCGCGGTCATCCGCCGCGCGGCCGCGATCGCCGACGGCGACACGATCGAAGTCGCCGACCTCGACCTCACGTCGCTCGCGCGCAAGCCGGCCGCGACGTCCGAGCCCGCGGGCGACGCGATCGCGGACTGGGATCTCGCGACCGTCGAGCGCCGCCACATCGAAATGGTCCTCGCGCACGTGCACGGCAACAAGAGCGAGGCGGCCCGCATCCTCGGCATCGCGCGCACGACGCTCGACCGCAAGGTCGCGAGCTACGGCATCGGAGGAAAGGCCGAGTGATTCGCCTGCTGAAGCGCGTCGTGAAGGCGATCATCCGGGTGTTGCTGAAGGGGCTCGCGACGCTCCTGCCTCTCGCACTCACGTTCGCCGTCCTGTGGTGGCTCGGCTCGACCGCCGAATCGACGCTCGCTCCGCCGCTGCAGCGTTGGCTGCCGGAAGGCCGCTACGTGCCGGGCATGGGAGTCGCGGCCGGCCTGATGACCGCGTTCGTCGCCGGGATCCTCGCGCGCACGTTCGTCGCGCGCCAGTTGATCCGCGGCGGCGAGAAGCTCATGCGGCGCATCCCGCTCGTGAAGACGCTCTACGGCGCGTTCAAGGACGTCTTGCAGCTGCTCGCGGTGGACGACCAGAAGCGCGGGATGTCGCAGGTCGTCTTGTTCTCGATCGGGACGAGCGACGCGCGGTTGCTCGGCTTCCTCACGCGCGACGGCGTCGCCGAGCTCGGCGACCCGGGCAAGGATCTGATCGCGGTCTACGTCCCGATGAGTTACATGCTCGGCGGCGTGACCGTGCTGGTGCCGAAGACGCGTGTGCAACGGATCAAGATGTCGGTGGAGGACGCGCTGCGCTTCGCCGTGACCGCGGGTCTCTCCGGGCGCTCGGAGCCGGACGCGGTCTGATTTGCCCGGTAACGGCGGATGCAGGGTCGCGTAGACAGGCGCCCTCGTCGCTCCCGAGGGAAGGAATCTCGATCGATCACGGCTCGGGACCGACACGCACCACCCACCGCTGATCTTCGTTCGCGCTCCAAAGACAGTTCCAATCCCACAACCCACATGCTTCCCAACCTTCACTGGAGGAGTTCGATGAATCGCATCTTCGTCGCCGGCGCGGCCGCCGTGCTGCTCGTCGCCGGCTCGAGCTACGGTTTCGTGCGCGCGCGCTTCGACACGCAGGCGTTCGTCCAGACCGACGTCCGCGACGCCAGCCGCCTCGCGTTCCTGAACATCGAGGGCGGTCAGTTCAACGGCTTCTCGGGCCAGATGAACATCGACTACATCGCGCCGAGCTGGAAGGCCGATTACGCAAGGCTCGTGAGCAAGCTCGCCAACGGCAAGCGCGTGCGCCTCGGCAAGAACGCGTGGTCACGCCTCGAGACGGACATCGAAGCCACGATCGGCGGCGCGAAGCTCGCGCCCGGCGAGTACTACCTCTGCGCCCAGAAGGGCGAGGGCGATGCGTGGAGCCTCATCGCGCTCGACGCGGGCGAGATTCGCAAGAAGCACCTCGACGCGTTCCAGTCCGAGGAGACGACGGGCGGCGTCGTGATCCCGCTGACGGCGCAGAAGTCCGAGGACGAGGTCGACGAGCTCGGCATGCGGTTCGAGTCGAACGCGCAGGAGAAAACCTACGCGCTCGTCGTCGAGTTCGGTCCGTACTCGTTCACGGCGGCGGTCGTCCCGGCGCTGTGATCCCCGCGCCGCCTTCGGGCGACCGGTGCAAAGGAAACGGGCTCCGCCGTGCGATCACGGCGGAGCCCGTTTCGCTTGCACTCGCCCTGCTTCAGAAGACGCGGACCTGCGTCTCCTTCACCTTGCCGCGGAGCTGCTGCACTTCGCCGCGCAGTTCCTTGATCTCGCTGCGCAGCTCGTCGATGAGCGCGCGCATCTCGTCCGAGCCCTCGGACGAGCGGATCTTCACGCCCTCGACCTTCGGCGCCACCGGGTGACCGGAGACGCGCACCTTCTTCGCGAGGCCGGAGAGATGATCC
>CAZOLL010000500.1:0-3585 GCA_964580365.1 uncultured Phycisphaeraceae bacterium | reverse complement strand
CTGATGCGCTCGAGGAAGCGCGGTGCGACGGCGTCCTGCGGCGCGGCGTCCTTCACCTCGATGAAACGGGCCTCTGCGTCATCGAGCTGGCCCGAGAAGAATGAGACGTAGGCAAGCAGGAGGCGCGCTTCGATGTCGTTCGGCCGGCCCTCGGCAAAGACCTCGAGCGCGAGCGTGTGCTCGGTGAGATCGTCCGGCTCGCCGTAGAGGTCGCGCAGATCCGAGCCCACGGAGGGCCAGTTCGGCAGCATCTCCATGCCGCGGCGAATCAAGAAGGACGCGTAGTTGTATTCGCCGAGCGCGAAAAGCGCGTGTGCCATCGCGAACTTCGGAACCGCATTGTTGTTCTCGGCGAGCATCGCCTTGCGGAAGGAATCCGCCGCGCCGCGATAGTCGCGGTCCTTGAAGCGGCGGGCGCCTTCTTCGAGGAACGCGACGGCGTTCTGGTTCTGGCTGAGCGCCTGCAGCTCCTTCTCGAGCGCGGGGTCGAGCGACTGCTCCGGCGGGGCGGGCGTGCCGGCGGGCGGGGCATAGTCGCTCGAGGCCGGAGCGGAGGGGACGTCATAGTACGGGTAGTAGGCGACGGTCGGGCCCGAGTAGACGGGCACGTAAGTCGGGTAGTAATACACGTAGGACGGATAGCGCTGGTAGCACGGCCACCAATCGAACCACCAATACGACGAGTAGCACGGATACCAGCCGAACGAGAGCCCGAACCAGCTGTGGCAGCCCGAGTAGTAAGAGAAGCCGAAGCACGGCGCGAAGCTGCAGGGGGAGAAGCAGCTGTTGTAATGACCGCCGTGCTGATACTTGTACTTGTACTTGTATTGGTACTTGTACTTGTACTTGTATTGATATTGGGATTGCTGGCTCGCGTGCTTCGACTTCTCGGAGCCCTTGACCAGATCCGTCGGAGCCGCTTCTCGAGCGACTTCCGGCGTCGAACCGGCCCCGGTCGGACGCGCATCGCCGTTGCGATTGAACGCCCGCCGATAGGCGTCGGACAGTTTCAGTCCTTTGTCGGGGTGGATCGCGATCGAGCCGCGGCGCGCGGAGTCGCCGTCGAGAACGCTGCGCGGACGCTCGAGCACCTGCTTTCCGATCGTGCCGGCGCCTCCCGAGTTGGGTCCATTGTTGTCCGCCCCAGGCTTGAACGAGCGGACTCCGATCGGGGAGCCGAGATTGGTCG
The DNA here is from genome assembly GCA_964580365.1 of uncultured Phycisphaeraceae bacterium. Taxonomy (GTDB): domain Bacteria; phylum Planctomycetota; class B15-G4; order B15-G4; family JADJEK01; genus CAZBOK01. Next base: position 2,396 of record CAZOLL010000500.1, on the reverse strand, counting down.
TGCGAGACAGAGGATTCGTCGGCGCGATGGTGCCGCCGGTCGGAATGCCGCCGGCGCCCGGGTTGCCGTTCGTGGAGCCGCCCGTCGGAGGGCGCAGCCCGCGGACGAAGCGACCCCGGTCGAACGTGTCGGATCCTTGCGGCCGAATGGGTTGCGTGCGGAACGAGTTGGGGCCGATCGGTGTGCCCAAGTTTCCGCCGGGCGACGCAGAGCCGTTCGAGCCGCCCGAATTCGCGTGACCGCGCGAGCCGCCGCCGAGTGGGGGCGCGTCGTGGTTGCCGATGCCGCCGTTCCCGGAGCCTCCAGCGGAACCCGTCGAGCCGGTGCCACGAGAGCGCGTCGAAGGAGGATCGAACTGCGGCACGTGGCGAGTTCCGCCGCCGCCACCGTTGTTCCCGCCACCGATCCGGCCACCGGCGCCGCCGCCACCGCCACCGCTGTTCGCGCCACCGATTCGGCCACCGCCGCCGTTCCCACCGCCGCCGCCGATGCGGGGACCGCTGCCGCCCCCGCCGCCGTTCCCGACGTGGCCGCCGCCGCCGCCCCCTCCGCCTCCGCTGCCGCGGGATCCGCCGCTCCAGGTCGGTCCACCCCCGCCGCCTCCGCCGTGGTTTCCGCCTCCGCCACCTCCGCCCCCACCTCCGCCACCACCGATTCGGGAACCTCCCCCGCCACCTCCTCCGCCACCACTGTGGTTTCCGCCTGCGCCTGCGCCGCCCCCTCCGCCACCGTGACCGCCGCTGCTGGAGGATCCGCCGCCGTTGCCGCCGTTCTTGTTGCCGGCGAACGCGACGCTTCGTTCGTTGGCGCCGGCCCAAACCAGGGCGGCGGTGACGGTCAGGAACAAAACGGTCGAGCTGCGAACTCGCGCTTTCATGGCGGTTCTCCTCAGCATCCGTCGATTGGGGTTCTGGAGCGGAACGAGCGGGCGCGCTGGCTACGGCAACCACGAGCGGCGGATCGTGCGAATTGTAGGCGATTCCCCGGGCGCCGCCGGCCACTCGACGCGGGACTAGCGTCGGCCGAGCTTCGACGCGATGTCGTCGCGCGCCTTTGCGCGTTCGCCGACTGATCCGCCGAGCGGGAACCTCGCGACGGGAGCTCCGAGGAGACCGAGTGCGTCGAGCACGCGCGACTGCTGCGAAACGTCATCGGACATCAATTCTTGCAGCAGGATGTCCAGGCGATCTGAATGCCCGAGCTGCCCGAGGGATGCGTTCGCGGCGACCCATTCATCGCCATGATCGGGCGACGCGGCGCGCCGCGTCAGCGCGGCCTCGGGCGCGGCGGCGCGGACTCGGCCGCGCGCTCGGAGCGCCGCGATTCGGACCGACGGGTCAGCGTCATCGACGGCGGAGATCAGCAGTGTCGCCGCGTCCTCCCGGGCCATCGCACCGAGGGATCCGACCGCCGCGCGGCGAACCGCCGGGTCTTTGTCGTGCACGAGCGGCCCGATCGCACCCATGACGCGCGGCAGATCAACCCCGAACGTGTCGGACAGACTCTCGATCGTCTCGAGGGTGTGGACCCGCACGTAGATCCGGGGGTCTTTCAGGTGCGGCTCGAGATGGGGGAACACTTTGGGGCCGAGCCACGCGAGGACGAAGCGCGAATTGTCGACCATGCTGATCTGGTAGTCGTCGAACGCTGCGACGAGTTCGTCGATGCGTTCCCGGAGCGCGACGTCGTCGATCGCTGGGCTTGCGTCCCACAGCCGAACGCGGTTCGCGTTCCACCACGCTTCGATCTTGCCGATCGCTTCCGCCTGCCGCGTCGGCGACGAATTGGTGTCGAATCCGAAATCGTCGTTCGCGACTTCGCGGATCGCGGCGATCGCCGCTTCCTTCTCGAGCGCCATCCGCTGTTGCTTCACCCAGTCGCGCGCCGCGGCGTCTTCGAGCGGCGTCTGTTCCTTGAGCACGCGCAGCAAGAACGGCATGCCCGAGTAGTTCTGGAATCGCAACGACGCCGCGCACGCGAGCACGCGCACCACGAGCTGCTTGTTCGCGTCGTACCGCCCGACGTCCTTCGCGATTCGCGCGAGCGTCCACGGGGCGCGCAACTCACCGAGCGCCCGCATCGACAACGCGCCGACTTCGGGAACGTCGTCTCGCAGCCAGGCGCACAACGCCGCGGCGGACCGCGGGCGAGCGGCGCTTCCGAGCGCGAACACCGCCATCGCGCGCGCCGTCGGGTCGGAGTCCTTCGTGACGAACTCCTCGAGCCATCCGGCCGCGGCGTCGCCGCCGCTCTTCGCCGCCGCGATGACCGCGTCGATCCGGCTCCACCCCGTGCGCAGGTCGCGCTCCAGCGCCGCAGCCGAATCGGACGAGAACGCCGGGGCCGACGGAGTGGCGGCGCTCCTCGGGGGGCGCGCCATCCATTGCTGCCAGTTG
>CAZOLL010000499.1:0-3588 GCA_964580365.1 uncultured Phycisphaeraceae bacterium | reverse complement strand
CTGGCCATGTCCTTCGAGGTCGACGATCGCATAGACCGCCTTCGGTCCCTCGTCGTCGTCGGCATCGCCGCGGAGGACCGAGAGCGACTTGTGGAGGAAGGTCGTCTTCCCCGCACCGACGTGACCGACGACGAGGACCGGGTACTCGATCGCCGACAGCCGATCGTGGCGCTCGATCTCGCTGACGAACGCATCCGTCGACGCGCGAGTCACATCTTCGTCTCCGGCGTCGACACTGCGCTCGCTGTCCTTGAGCAGGCGCTGGATGCTGCGCTCGAAGTCACCCGCGGTGCCTGGCGTCACGTAGCAGCCGCGGAGCATGTCGCGGCGGTCATGCTGGTAGATGTCGGCGAACAGTGCGTCACCGATCGCCCTCGCCAGCGCTGCCTCCTCCGGCTCGACGGGTGCCCGCGCCAATCGAAGATAGTCGCGCGGGACTTTCGGCGCCGGGATGTCTCGCCGAGGCTGCTCGAGAAGTTCCGGAAGGTGCGAGGACCCGGCAGAGGAGCGGCCGAGCGCGCCCAGGAACGCGTCGATGTGCGCGAGCATGTCCGCCGGGCCATCGAAGACGAGTGCCGTCCCATGATTCCACGGCCGCCTCGTGCCCGACAGGCCCCGAAAGAACAGCCACTGGTAACCGTTCGTGACGCATGCGAGCGGGATGCCTCGGTCGTTGCAGTAGGTCGCGGCCTGCTTCAAGACTTCACGTAGCTGGTTGCCGCCCGCGCTGATCAGCGTGCCGAGCTTTCGCAAGCGGCTGTCCGCCCGGCGCCGTCCGGCAGACGCAAGGTCGAACGTCCGACCTTCCCGCTTCGCCTCCACGACGAGCCATGGCTCCGCCGTTGTCCACAGCTCGTAGTCGAGGAAGTCGCCGGACCCCGAAGCAGTCTCGCGACGGATGTCGGCCGACTGCCATCCGACCGCATCGAGCACGCGGTCGATGACGCTCGCGCGGGTGTCGGCCTCGTTCGCGTTGCGGAGCCGTTTGATCGGCGCTTCCTCGAAGATCACCTCGATCGCCGCGCGGGCTTCATCCGCGGTCGGCGGGGGGTTGCGACTGCGCGGGGGCACGACCGGCAGAGCACCGCAAGAGGCGGCCAGGGTCAAGGGGATACAGGCGAGGCCGCGGTTATCAGGCGGCGTGCCGACGCCGGGTTCATTCCACCGCTTGCAGGAACTCCTTGCCCTGCAGGCGGTCCACCTACCACGTCGCGGCCTGGCCGCGGTTGACGGTCTCCAACACGATCCTCCCGTCGCTCGACACGTCGATGCGCGTCTTCATGCACCGCCCGCGCACGTAGTCGGCGTAGAATCGAAGCTCGCCTCGCTCGAACCGGATCCGCGCGAGCATATCCGCCACGTTCCACTCGTCGTCGTCGACGAAGAACTTCCCCGAGTCGCCGCGCGGCCTGCCGTCGTGGAACGAGAGCATGCCGAGCACGAAGATCAGCCCGAAGCCACAGCACTCGATGAGCTCGTCGTCGACGCGCAGCTCCATGCGGACATGCCAGTCCTCGTCACCCACCGTGGGCTCGATCTTGCTGTCGACGACTTCGAACTCGACGACCGTACCGTCGCGGACGAGCCGGTACTCGATGGGCACGTCGTCTTCTTCCATCCGCGCCGGAGGATCGACGGTGCGCGCGCGCGAGTCAATGCCGAACACAGCGCCTCGCGCGAGGGGGCGACTCGCCGCGCGTGCTCGACCGCGCCCGAGACATCGAACCGACTCGGCACACGGGTCGGCACAGGCACGCTCGATCGACGGCGGTCAGGTCGACCGCACGGCGGCGCCGCGGCGCGTCCTCGCGAGCTGACTCGTCGCCCGCCGGCCACGACGCGATCCACCACCGCCACCACAACAGCGCGTGTTGCTGCTTCGAGGAGCATCGAGCGCGGCGATCCCACCGTGGGGCCCCGCTCGCGTACGCTGAAGCGCGAGGCCGACATGTGGCACGGGGACAACCGCGAGCTTGAGCAGGTCAATGCCCGTTAGCCGCCAGCGTGTCGAGACTCTGCTCGGCGTCGACGAGCACGAGCAACTCGACCACAAGAGACGCCTCGACCTCGGAGACCGACGCGACGTCGTGGAGCTCGTCAAGGACATCGCGGCGATGATGGCACGCGGGGGAGACATCCTGATCGGCACCGACGACGACGACGGCGTCATCAGTGGTGACATGGACGAGGCCCTCGCCCGCAAGTTCGACGAAGCGAAGGTTCGTGATCAGATCGCTCGGTATCTGGATCCGAACTTCCGGATCCGTGTCGGCGTGCACAGGTTCTCCGAGGGCTGGGTCGTTGCCCTCAACGTCGAGCCGAGCCCCGATGGCATCGCCGTGGTACGCGCGGACGGCGCCTACCAGATCGAACGCGGCGGCGTGATGAAGGCATCGACCGTGTTGCGGCCCGGCGACGTCTTCGTGCGGCGTGGCTCGAAGTCGGAACGCTGGAATCAAGCTGACGTCCGCGATCTGATCGTGCGGATCCGGGAGCGCGAGCAGGCGCGCTTGTTGGAGGAGCACGAGAACGCGTCGCACCCGCTGCTCGAACAGCAGCGCAGGGCGATCGTCGAGGAACTCGCACAGAGGTCCGAGCCCCCGCTGCCCGACGATCCGTGCATCGCCGCGAACGCAGACGCGGTGCCGGACGCCGCGCACGACCCGGAACTCTTCAACCTCTGGGTCGTTCTCCAACTCGCGCGCATCGCCGAAGCCGGGGCTAGAGAGCTCCGCATGATCGAGGTCGAGTACGAGCAAGCCGACGCGACGGGGGACGTGCGCGAGAGCGGTGACTGGTCGAACGGCGAAACCGCGCGCCTTGGCGAGAGTTGGTACTACCCGAACGGCAAGGACGCGAGCAGCGGATGGCGACGGTGGTACTGGCCGAACGGCAACGACGCCAACCTCGGTGATGCCTGGTATTACCCCGACGGGACCGATGCGACGAGTGGTGAAGACCGCTGGTTCTTACCGGGCGCACCCTTCGACGATCTCGATGACGATGCTCCACGACGCCGCTTGCGGGAGGCGTGCAACCCACGGGAGTGGCGTCGCTACGAAGAGGGGTTGGACAAGCTCATCGACGACGCGTACGTCATCGCCGTGCTCGAGCTCGCGTGGGCTAGGATACGGCCCGTCCCAGACGCGGAGGGACGGCGATGAACAACGACGAAGGCGGCGAACGCGACGAGCCCACGCAAGGCGCGAACGAGTTCAGGATCCGCGGGAACGGTCGGACCGATCCCGTGCCGCACGTCTTGATAGAACGCGCGCTAGCTCCGGCACTCGCGAAGGAGATCGAAGCGGCACTCGACGCCGCGGTGGCCTGGAAGCGGGTGAGCGTGCCGCTCTACGAGCTCGACGTGCTCGGCGGCATCTCGGCGCTCGGCAGACTTCTCCAAAATCCTGGCGTGTCGCGGCTCCTGTCCTTCGCGCGGGACATCTCCGCGCGCGAGCTGGGGGTGTCGCTAGGGAGGCAGGCGCGGCTGTGCGTGCATCGCTACCGCGTCGGAATGGGAGCCGCTCTTCACTCGGAGTTCCGGTACTCCGTCGGATCGGTCGAGGTGCTGGCGAGCGCTCCGGGATG
>CAZOLL010000498.1:1736-3588 GCA_964580365.1 uncultured Phycisphaeraceae bacterium | reverse complement strand
TCGCCTGCCGCGATGCGAATCATGTCGCGGGTGACGACCGAGTCCTGACGCAGCGTCGCATTCACGAATCCTTCGGAGCCCGGCTCCTCGAGGTCGCGGACGAACTCGCCGTGCCCGAAACCGGGTCGACGCACGACGATCATCCAGCGACCAGGATTGCCAAGTCTGCCGTGAAACGGGGTGACGCCGATGGGCTCGAACTTGCCGGGGCGGTCCTCGACGAACTCCACGGGCGCCGCGAGCACTTCGTCTCCCGTGCAATCGCTTTCCACGTGGATGCTCACCGCGATGCTTGCCGCGTGCAAGTGATCCGCGACGCGCCGAGTGATCAAACCCATGACGCCGAGCGCCGCGAGCACGATGAGCGTCCAGAGAACCTTTCGATCGGCGGCGAACATGCGACGCAGCCGGAGCGCGAGCGGATAACCGATGAGCGGCGCGCGGGTCTTCACCGCATCGCCGGCTGCGAACGCTCGGAGCTCGCGCTCGAATTCGGTCGCCGACCGGAATCGTCGCTCCGGATCCTTCTCGAGCGCGCGCAGGCAGATCGTCTCGAGCGGCGCAGGCACGGCGGGGTTCCTCTCCCGGATCGAGAGCGGCGCGCGGAACGCGATCGCGGCCGTGACGTCCTTCGATGAACAGCCGGAGAACGGCAGGACGCCGGTCAGCCGTTCGTAGAGGACGACGCCGAGCGACCAGACGTCGGTGCGCTCGTCGACGGGCGCACGGCGCGCGAGCAACTGCTCGGGGCTCATGTAGTGGGGGGTGCCGGCGAGATCGCCGGTCTTCGTCAGCGTCACGTCGCCCGCCGACTTCGCGAGTCCGAAGTCCGTGAGGCGCGGCCGGCCGTCCTTGCCGATCAGCACGTTGTGCGGCTTCACGTCGCGGTGGACGATCCCCGCCGCGTGAACCGCGGCGAGTCCGGCGGCGACGTCGGCGAAGAACGCGGCGATCGCGCGGATCTCCCCGGCGTCCTTCGGCGCCGCCCGGCCGGCGGCGCGTTCGCGCTTGAGGCGCGCGTCGAGGCCCTCGCCGTCCACCAGCTCCATCACGAGGCACGGCGGATCGCCGTCGATGGAGTCGAGTACCCCGACGACGTTCTCGTGGCGCACGCGCGCGGCGGCCGCGGCCTCGCGACGGAAGCGCTCGCGCACGGAGAGTGCCTCGGCGAGGTGGCGGTGGATCACCTTCACCGCGACCTCGCGGCCGTGATCTTCGTCGACCGCGCGGTAGACGATTCCCATCCCGCCGGCGCCGAGCTCCGCGACCAGCCGGTAGCGGCCGAGCCGGGTCCCGATCGCAGCGGTGCGGCCGGCGTCGATGAGGCGGACGCGGCGGCCGAGCACGGTATCGAGCTGGAGGTACGCTTCGCAGCGCTTGCGCACGTCGTCGCGGAGCGCGGCGGGCACGCGTTCGCAGAACGCGTCCAGCTCGACCGCCTCGTCCGAGTCGCACGCGCGCACGAACGCCTCGACGTGCGCCTCCGCCGCGTCGGGTTCCGCTGACCGTTGTTCCCGCGGCGTCATCTCTCGCCGTTCTCCCGGATCGAACCCTCGAACGAGCGGAGAGAGTACCGATCACGGGAGCAGTTCGCATGGAGCCGGGCGCCGAGGCCGTATGATCCCCCGCCGTGTCGACGGCGTGCCTTCGTGCGCGCGAGCACGAGGAAGCACCATGAACGAGCCGAGAACCACCGAACTCCTCCAGCGCTGGTACTCGGGTGATTCCATGGCGCTCGACCGGCTCCTCCAACGTCACTTGCCGTGGATCGGCGCCCAGGTGAAGCGCCGGCTCGGCGCCGAGCTGGCGAAGAAGGCGGAGTCGGCGGACGTCGTGCAGAACGCGTTGATCC
>CAZOLL010000498.1:0-1726 GCA_964580365.1 uncultured Phycisphaeraceae bacterium | reverse complement strand
GGGCGCGGCCCCGCGCGGGCTATGAGGGGGGCGGGGGCGCCGTGCGCGCACACCGGGTTGAGCCGCTTTCTCCCCGCCGGCCCGCCCCACCGCGTCGACAGTGAGGAGCGCTTCCGCGGCCTGATGGTTCTCATCGTCGAGAACGTGATCCGCGACACGGCCGACTGGTTCTCGGCGCGCCGCCGCGACATCGCTCGCGAGGACTCGATGACCAACGGGTCATCGCTCGTGATCCGGGACGGCGCGCTTCTCGTGAGCAGCCCGAGCGGGGCGGTCGCGGACGCGGAATCCCGCTCGTTGATCCGCCTCGCGCTCGAGCTGTTGGAGCCGGTCGACCGGCGCGTCATCGTCATGCGCCGGTGGGACGGACGCTCACACGCCGAGATCGGGGCCGAACTCGGCATGTCCGAAGCCGCGTCGAGCATGCGCTACTCGCGAGCGGTGCTTCGCTTGACCGAGCTCGTTGCGAAACTCCGGACGAATGGACTCGCGGGCGTCGATGACCCACCCGACTCCCCACCGGGCGCATCGAGCGAGCCGGCGGCGTGAAAACCTCCTGGGGAATGCGGGAGTTGCACACCCAGCGCGCTTCGATAACGACGTCGACGGTTTCGCTCGCGCGGCCGTCGAGCGTGCGGGCGGAGACGAACTTCTCCACGCCGTAGTCGAGCAGCGCGAACGCCCCGACTTTGACCCAGATGTCGCCCATCAGAATGCAGGTCGTCGCGAGCATGCGACCGCGCGAGAAGCGCCCCGGCGCATCGAGCGCCGCGTTCAGCCGCTCGAGGTGCGCATCGATGCGCAGGAGCGCCGACGGTTCGACCCCGCGCGTCGCGCGCAGCTGCTCCGCGACCAGCGGCGGCATCGGGACGTGCACTTGGCGCCGCACTTCGATCGGGAAGAACGCGGCGATCTCGTCCTCGAGCGCGTCGTGCAGCTCGCGGAACGTGTCGTCGTCGTAGCGGTGACTCCACGCATCGACGTATCCCAGACCCAGACAGACTTCTCTTTCACTCATGGCCGAAGCTCCTTTCGGGAAAGGACGTCGCGCGCGTAAGCCCTGTGCTTCCCGCACGCGCGACGTCGAAACAATCCGGACAGGGCGGTTCGCCTTGCGAGAGGAGTGAAAAAAACTGGCGGAAGTGTGTTGGGGTTTCCCCGGGCCTCCGCTCCTCTCCCGGGACGCAGTCAGGAAGTTCCACCGGACAACCGTAGCGGGCACCGGGTCCGACAACGGACCGCGGGTCCTGGGGCGGTCGAAACAGAGGGGGACGCGCGCGGGATGCTCCAGCGAGAGCATCCCGCGTGCTCTTTTCGTTTCGCGACCTTCGCTCAGTCGAATCGACCCGACGCGCTCCGTGAGGCTTCGCGAGCGAAGCCTCCGCGTCGTGATGCTCGGGCGTGCCCATCCAAGCCCGTGCCCGTTCGAATTGGAGGCCGCCATGAAGTCTGCTCCCGCACTCTGCTCGATCCTGCTCGTCGGAGGAATCGCCGTCCTGCTCAGCAGCGGCCTCCGCGCCGACGGCGACGACGATGACGCGTCGAGCGCGGAGGAAGAGCAGCAGGACGACGACGCGTCGAGCGAGGAAGAGCCGCAGGGGAACGACGACGAGTCGAGCGACGAGGACGGCAACCGCTAGGCGCGGCCGTCCGGCTCAGCGCCGGAACGCGAGCCGATGCTCCGCCCGACGCCCGGCGTCGCGCGGGACGTCGGTGTGGGCGGGGG
>CAZOLL010000497.1:0-3598 GCA_964580365.1 uncultured Phycisphaeraceae bacterium | reverse complement strand
GTTCGTCGCCGTGACCGACATCCGGAAGCCGTCGCCGTCGTCGAGCGCCGCGCGTTTGACTTCGAGGACGAGTGCGCTCGCGTCGCCCGCTTCCGCAAACGCCTTCGGTCGAGGCGATTCGAGCGCCGGCGGCGCCGACTCCTGCGCGGAGGCGGCGATTGCCGAAAAGAGCGAAAGCACGATCGTGAGCACGGGTCCGGTCATGTCGGGGCCTGCATTAAAAGGATATGGTGCTCGACTTGGCCGCGGTAACGGGCCGGAGAGTCGACAGAGCGCGGAGAACGTCCGGTGCGCATCGCGATGGCACAGATCGACACGGTCGTGGGCGACGTCACGGCGAACCTGAAAGCCGTGCGCGACGCGATCGAGCGCGCGCGCGAGGCGAAGGCCGACATCGTCGTCTTCCCCGAGATGACGCTCACCGGGTACCCGCTGCTCGACCTCGTGTACCGCGCGAACCTCCTCGAACGACAGCGCGCCGCGCTCACCGAGGCCGCCCGCGCCGCGACCGGAATCGCCGCGGTCGTCGGCTTCGTCGATCGCGATCCGATGCGCCGAGGCACTGACGGCCGCGCCGCGGTCTACAACTCCGCCGCCGTCGTCAAGGACGGCCTCATCCTCGCGGTGCACCGGAAGAACCTCCTGCCCGAGTACGACGTCTTCTTCGAGCGCCGCTACTTCGTCCCCGGCGCGGGCTCGACCGTCGTCGACGTCGGCGGCGTCAACGTCGGCGTGCAGATCTGCGAAGACCTCTGGGACGACAACTACGAGTCGAAGGTGACGCGCCGCGAATGCGCGGCGGGCGCCGACGTCGTCGTGAACCTCTCGGCGTCGCCGTTCCACGTCGGCAAGGGGCAGGAGCGCCGCGAGCTCTTGCACCGTCACGTCCGCGAGAACGGCAAGCCGATCGTCTACGTGAACCAGGTCGGCGGCGAGGACGGCTACGAAGGCGAGCTGGTCTTCGACGGCGAGAGCCTCGCGGTCGACGGGCACGGCCAACTGCTCGCGGTCGGCAAGCAGTTCGAAGAAGATCTGGTCGTCTTCGACCTCGACCCGAAGAGCGGACGCGGCAAGCCGATCACCGACCGCGTCGCGGACCCCGACGCCGAAGCGTTCGCCGCTCTCGTGCGCGGCGTGCGCGATTACGGCCGGCGCGCCGGCTTCAAGAGCGCGTTGATCGGCCTTTCCGGCGGCATCGACTCCGCGCTGGTCGCGGCGATCGCGCAGCGCGCGTTCGGCAAGGAGAACGTGCTCGGCATCGCGATGCCGTCGCGCTTCAGCTCGACGCACTCGCTCGAGGACGCGAAGGCGCTCGCGAAAAACCTCGGCATCGAGTTCCGCACCATCTCGATCGAGCCCGTGTTCGAGTCCTACCTCGCGCAACTCGCGCCGTCGTTCGCCGGGAAGAAGCCGGACGTCACGGAGGAGAACCTGCAGGCGCGCGTGCGCGGCGGACTCTTGATGGCGCTCTCGAACAAGACCGGCGCGATGGTGCTTTCGACCGGCAACAAGACGGAGATCGCGCTCGGGTACTGCACGCTCTACGGCGACATGTGCGGCGGCCTGACGGTCCTCTCGGACGTGTCGAAGGAGCGCGTGTACTCGATCTCGCGGTACCTGAACCGCGCGTCGAAGACCGAGGTGATCCCGCAGCGCAGCATCGACAAGGTCCCGTCCGCGGAACTGCGCGAAGGCCAGTTCGACCCGTTCGACTACGCGATCGTGAGCCCGCTCGCCGACATGCTGGTCGAGGAAGAACTCGAGATCGACGAGGCGGTCGCGCACGGCTTCGACCGCGCGCTGGTCGAGCGCCTCGCGAAGATGGTGAAGAACGCCGAGTACAAGCGGCGGCAGGCGGCGCCGGGGATCAAGATCACGAGCCGCGCCTTCGGCGTGGGCCGACGGATGCCGATCGCCTGGCCGGGGGAGTAGGCGAGGTCGGGGGTCGTGGGCGGGAACACGAAGCACACGAAGGAGGCACGAAGAGCGCCCTGACCGACGGACGCGAGGTGTGGCGTCGACGCGGGGGCACCGGACTTCGTCCGGCGCCTCCGCGCCCCCAGCACACCCGGCGTCCGGCGTGCGCGGCGCGTTCCTCTTCGTGTGCTTCGTGTTCAGGCCGCCGACCACCGCCGCCCCGCGGCGCTCACGTCCCTCGCGCCGCGCTCAGCACGTCGTCCGGCTCCGCGCGGGACCTCACGCTCGTGCCGACGAACGCGAAGCGGACGGTGCCGCGCTGATCGACGAGGTAGCTGCTCGCGAAGAACACGTCGTCGCCGCCCGGGCCGGCGCCCGCGTCTTTCACGCCGGTCGCTTCCATCAGGCGGCCATCGTCGACCGCGACCGGGAACGGCAGGCGGAATCGCTCGGCGCCTTTCTTCGCGGCCTCGGCGTCGCCGCGGAATGCGACGACGATCTCGATGCCGGCGTCGTCGAATTCCTTCACCCGATCGCGGAGCCGCACGAGCTCCGCCACGCACGACGTTCACCAGAAGCCGCGAAACAGGACGACGAACTGGGTGCGCTTGCCGCCCGACGGGCGGCCGACCTCGATCGCGCGGCCGGTCGAGGCGTCGGCGAGAGTGACGGCGGGGAACCGCGCGCCGAGCGTCGGGCCGGCCGGGCGATCGTCGGGGTAGTGCGTGAGCACGAGCGAGCCCACGACGATCAGCGCGAGGTAGACGATGTCGGCGATCGCGAGTCCGCGCGCGAGTCTTCGGCCGCGCACGCGGAACTGCGCGAGCGCGAGGATCGCGACGACGACGCAGCCGATCCACAGCGGCGTCGAGTGGCCCTCGATGACCCACCAGTGCAGCCCGAACACCGCGTACGTCAGGAACGCGAGGAGCAGGGCGGCGGCGAGCGCGAGCACGCTCAGCCGCCGTCCATCGCGGCGCCGAGTTCGTCGGCCGACGCCGCGGCGGGCACCGAGTCGTCCTCCGGGTCGCCTTCGAGCCAGCCGGGCGGCAACGACACTGACTGAGTGCCGCTGCCCTTGCAGCGGCGCACGCGCATCGAGTCGGGCGGGAACGGCTCGTCCTTCTCGACCGCGCGGAAAAGATCTTCGAGCTCCGCCAGCGTCTCGCACTTCACGAGTCGGTCGCGGAAGCGCGTCGAGGCGCGGAAGCCCTTCGTGTACCACGAGCCGTGCCGGCGCATGTGCCGCACGCCGAGGTACTCGCCGAAGAACTCGCACAGCTGCCGCGCGTGATCGAGCGCGACCTGCGCCACCTCGCCGAGCGACGGCGGGTCGCTCGGCTCGCGGCCGGCGAACACGTCCGCGAGGTCGCGGAACAGCCACGGCCGCCCGAGGCAGCCGCGGCCGATGATCACGCCGTTGCAGCCGGTCTCGCGCATCATGCGGAGCGCGTCGAACGCCTCGTACACGTCGCCGTTGCCGAGCACCGGGATCGTCGTCACGGCCTCTTTCAGCGCCGCGATCGCGCGCCAGTCGGCGGCGCCGTCATACAACTGCGCGGCAGTGCGCGCGTGCAGGCCGATGGCCGCCGCGCCTTCCGCCTCGGCGACCTTGCCGGAGCGCACGTGCGTCAGGTGATCGTCGTCGATGCCCTTGCGGAACTTCACGGTGACCGGCACC
>CAZOLL010000496.1:0-3604 GCA_964580365.1 uncultured Phycisphaeraceae bacterium | reverse complement strand
GGTTCACCGGCCGCCCGGCAACCGGGGCCCGATCGCCGATGACCGGTAACCCGGCAACCCGGCTGACAGAGACCGGAGACCTGGCGAACCGGGCGCTGCGAGTCCGACCGCACGCCTCGGGCCCGACGTTTCTCCGTCGGCTAGACTCGCGCACCGCGCTCCTCTCCGGATCGCACGCTCGGAGGAAGAAATGTCCTGCTCCTTCTCCCGCGCGGCGACTCTCGTCGCCGCCGTGTTCCTTTTCCCGCTCCCGTCCTCCTTCGCCGGCGACGAGACCTCCTCGGTCCTCGCCGAGACCGGGATCCGCCTCGACGTCACGAAGCACGTCCTCTCGAACGGGATGCGCTTCCTCATCGTCCCTTGGGGCGACGCGCCCGTCGTCGCGACTCTGATCCGCTTCGACGTCGGCGGTGTCGACGATCCGAAGGGGTTGACCGGCGTCGCGCACCTGCTCGAGCACATGATGTTCAAGGGGACGACGACGATCGGGACGACCGATTGGGCGGCGGAGAAGCCGGTGCTCGAGAAGCTGAACGCTCTGTGGCGGCAGTACGACCGCGCGCGCGCGGATGGCGCCGACGCGAAGACGCTCGAGTCGCTCGCGGCGGAGATCGCCGTGACGAAGAAGGAGCACGAGAAGTTCGTCGTGAAGAACGAGGTGTGGCAGATCTACGACCGCTGCGGCGGCACGGGGCTCAACGCCTCGACCGACAACGACGCGACGCAGTACACGGTCACGCTTCCTTCCAACCAGCTCGCGGTGTGGGCGCGCGTCGAGTCCGATCGCATCGCGCACCCGGTCTTCCGCGAGTTCTACTCCGAGCGCGACGTCGTGCACGAAGAGCGCCGCCTGCGCGTCGACTCGCAACCGCGCGGGATCTTCAGCGAGCTGTTCGACACGCACGCGTTCCTGGTGCACCCGTACCGCGAGCCGGTCGTCGGCTGGCCGCAGGACATCGACGCCACGGCGGACGACGAGGTGCTCGAGTACTTCAAGACCTACTACGCCCCGAACAACGCGGTCGCGGTGCTCGTCGGCGACGTCGACCCGGCGCAGGTGATCCCGCTGGTCGAGAAGTGGTTCTCGCCGATCCCGCCGCACGCGCTGCCGCGCCGGCGCATCACGCCGGAGCCGGAGCAGCTCGGCGAGCGCCGCTTCAGCGTGAAGCTCGACGCGCCGACCGCGCTCACGATCGCGTGGCACGCGCCCGGCAAGGACGATCCGGACGCCGCGGCGCTGCAGGTCGCGACGCGCATCCTGAACGGCTCGGGAGGCGGATTCGGCCGCGGCGGTGGAGGCGGCAGCAGCGTGACGAGCGGACGCTTCCGCAAGAAGCTCGTCGACGAGATGAAGGTCGCGCGCCGCGCGAACTCGGGCGTGCAGTTCGGGCGCTACCCCGGACTCTTCACCGTGAACGCGACGCCGGGCCGCGGCAAGACGACGGCCGAGCTCGAGACCGCGGTGTACGCGGAGATGGCGCGCCTCGTGTCCGAGCCGCCGAGCGAAGCGGAGCTCGGCCGCGTGCGCACCGCGATCCAGTCGCAGGCCGTCCGCGGGCTCGGCTCGGCGAGCGGCATCGCGCGCGCTCTCGCCTCTGCCGAGGTCGAGTCCGGCGACTGGCGGCAGATCGAGAAGGACCGCGAAGCGTGGCTCGCCGTCACGGCCGAGGACGTGGCGCGCGTCGCGAAGAAGTACTTCACCGTCGAGAACCGCGTGGTCGGCGTGCTCGACGGCGTGGAGGAGGAGGACGAAGACGAAGAGCCGCCTCCGGGCGCGCCCGTCCCTCCGGCCCCCACGCCGCCGAATCCGGCGCCGGCCCCCGGACCGACGACGCCCACGGGAGGTGGCAAGTGAAGACGCTCTTGCGAATCGCCGGCGCCGGGTTCATCGCTCTCACCGCTGGGTTCCTCGCGCGCGCGCAGGACGCCACGCCTGGCGAGCACGCCGAGAGCTTCCTCGCCGGCGTGCGCGGCAACGTGCACGGCCAGTGCTGGGACGAGGTGATGGGCCTGAAGGGCACGCCTCTGCCGCCGCGCTTCCCGAAGATCGGCGACGACATCGAGCGCGTCGTGCTCGACAACGGCCTCGTCATCTACCTCGCGCCGGACCGCAAGCTGCCGCTCGTCAACCTCGACCTCTCGTTCCGCGCCGGTGAGGACTGGGAGACCGAGGAAGATCGCGGCATCACGAACGCGCTGATGGAGCGCATGCGCCGCGGCGGCATCGATGGGCTCGACGCGAACGCGCTCGACGAGAAGCTTGCGACGCTCTCGATCTTCGCGAGCGGCCGCGCCGGCGAGCGCACCGCGAGCATCGGCGTCAATACGCTGACGTTGCACTTCGAAGAAGCGCTCGACCTGTTCGCGCGCATGGTCGAGAAGCCGACGCTCGAGAAGCCGCCCGGCGCCGACAACGGCGGCGGCGGCTTCGGCGGTTTCGGCGGCGGCGGCCGCGGCGGGCGGCGCAGCCCGCAGCAGCTCGCGTCGCAGGCGTTCCGACGGCTCGTCTACGGCCCCGATCACCCGCTCGCGAAGGACCGCGGATTCGGCGGCGGTCGCGGCGGCGGTGGCGGCGGCCCCGGAGGACCGGGCGGTCAGAACCGGCGCGACCACTACACGGTCGAGCAGATGCAGGCGCTCTATGCGAAGTTCATCCGCCCCGACAGCGCGTTCCTCGTCGCGAGCGGCGACTTCGACACCGCCGCGATGAAGGCGAAGCTCGAGCAGGCGTTCGCCGCGTGGCCGAAGCCGAACACGCCGCCGATCGAGAAGCCGGACAAGCCGGACGCCGAGATCAAGCCCGGCGCGCCCGGCGTGTACGTCATCGACGCACCCACCCCGCAGAGCGCGATCGTCGTCGGCCACCTCGGCGTCGCGCGCGACGAGGCCGATCGCTTCGCGATCCAGCTCATGAACGACATCCTCGGCGGTGGCTCGTTCACGTCGCGCATCACCGAGCGCGTCCGTTCGGACGAAGGCCTCGCCTACAGCGCGAACTCCGCGTTCCCGACCGACGAGCGCATCGCGGGCACCTTCCAGGTGCAGGTGCAGACGAAGACCGAGTCCACCGCGCGCGCGATCGAGCTGATCCTCGAGGAGATCGCGCACATCCGCCAGCCGAACAACATCTCGAAGAACGAGTTCGAGACCGCGCGAGACGCACGCTTGTATTCCTTCGCGCTCGCGTTCGCCGACCGCGGCCGCAACGTGAGCCGCTTGATGCAGCGCGAGATGGAAGGCCGTCCCGCCAACCTCGACGAGGTTCAGTTCGACGGCCTCATGAAGGCGACGCCGGAGGATTTGATCGCGGCGGCGAACGCCCGGTTGAAACCGGAGAACCTCTTCATCTGCGTGGCGGGTGATCTTGCGAAGATCCGTGAACCTCTCTCGAAGTTCGGTGAGGTGCACGTCATCGACGCCAAAGATCTCTTCCCGCCTCGCGGCGGACGCGGGCCGGCGCAGGGCGGAAGTGGTGGGCCTGGCGGCCCGCCGCCCGAAAGGCCTGCCGGCGGCAACTAAGCGCGCCGCGGCGGCGACTGCGTCGCTCGTTGCAGCGGCCGCTGCGGGGCGTGGCGCACGCCACCGGTGCACGGGGGCTACGCGC
>CAZOLL010000495.1:0-3629 GCA_964580365.1 uncultured Phycisphaeraceae bacterium | reverse complement strand
CACGATGTCCGAAACGCCGTTCGTGTCGTCGGTGACGAAGTTCGTCGCGTCGGTCTCGAACACGAGCACGGCGCCGTCCGCGGAGAGCGACGGCCGCCGGCTGGCACCATCGGCACCCGCGGCGCCGGGCGGGTCGATGTGCGCGGTGAACGAATTCGATCCGATGAACCGGACGAACACGTCGGGGAGCGCATTGCCGTCGTTCGACACCAGGTCGGTCGCTTCGCTCACGAAAGCGACGATGTCCCCGTCGCCGTCGACGTCCGGTGCGGACGACGCTCCGTTCGCGGGGCCGTCGTTGGCGTCGACGCTCACCAGCGAGACCGAGCCGGTCCAACGGAACACGTCGGAGACGCCGTTCGTGTCGTTCGCGACTAGGTTGTTCGCGGTCGATGCGAACACGACCACCGAGCCGTTCTCGGAGATGCGAGCCGATTGCGACGCGCCGTTGCCGAGCTGAGCGCCGGACTTGCTCACCACGACGGTCACGCCGTTCTGCATGTCGCGGCGGAAGATCTGGGTGAACGCGCTCGACGGTTGGTTCGTGGCGAGGTCGTCGGCCTCGCTCAGGAACGTGACGAAGCGGCCGTTCGCGGAGACGTCGGGCTGCTGGCCTCCGGAGGGGTTGCCGCTGAGGTCGACGCTGACGCACTCGATCACGCCGGTCCGCAAGTCGCGCCGGTAGACGTCGTGGGTGCCGTTCGAATCGGTCGGGATCGTCCCGTCCGCGGAGGTCGTGAACACCACGAAGCGACCGTCGGCCGACGGAATCGCCACCTGCACGCCGCCGACGGCGACACCATCGGGTCGCGAGGACACGAGCTCGACACCGGAGCCGAACGCAGTGCGACCGACGGCGAACATGAGGAGGACGAGGGATGCGAAGCGCGACGCGTGAGCACGAGACGTCATGGCCGGACCTCCGGAGATGGCGGAGGTCCAGGCGACGCGTGCCGGCGCGGCCGACACGGAATCCTTCGGAATTCAGCGCTGCGCTTCGAACACCAGGTTGAACGGCGTCTCCGAGGCGCGGCGGAAGCGCGTGAAGCCCGCGCGCGTGACGATGTCGCGGATGCGCGCCTCGCCGGCCTGCGCGCCGAGCGCCGGGCCGCTCGACGCGAGCGACGCCGGCACGCAGACGAGGGTCGACGCCGCGTAGTAGACCCGGCCGACCGGGTTCAGGTTCTTCTCGGGCAGATCGTGCGCGAACGGCTCGACGATCATCCAACTGCCGCTGTCGCGCATCGAGAGGAGGATGTGCCGCGCGGCGCCGATCGGGTCGCCCATGTCGTGCAGGCAATCGAGTGTCAGCACGAGGTCGAACTCGCGGCCGCGGAAGTCGGCGGCGCCGGCGACCTCGAACGACAGGTTCGAGAGCGGGCCCGCGCGCTTCGCGGCCTCGCGTGCGCGATCGATCGACGGCGCGTGGGGGTCGGACGCGACGATCGTCGAGTTCGGGAACGCCTGCGCGAGCAGGATGGACGACGCGCCGTGTCCGCAACCGACGTCCGCGATGCGACCGCCGGCGGTGAGCTGCTCCTTGATGTGGCGCGACAAGGCCGGGATCCACTCCGAGACGAGGTGTCGCTGGTAGGCCGGCCGGAAGAACCGCTCGGTGCCGCGGAACAACGCGGCGTCGTGATCGGACCACGGGACGCCTCGGCCGTCCTTGAATGCGCGCTCCATGCGGTCGAGGTCGGCGAACATGGAGCTGACGATCTCGAACGCGCCGTGGAGGAAGTAGGGACTCTGCTCGTCGGCGAGCGCCGCGGCCTGCTCTTCGGGCAGCGAGTACTTGCCGCTGTCGCTCGCGAACGCGAGGAAGCCCGCGGCCGCCTGGTTCTGCGCCCACTCGCGGACGTAGCGCTCGGCGGTGCCGGTGCGCGCGGCGAGCTCGGCGGGGGTCGCCGCGCCGCCGTCCTTCAGAGCGCGATACAGTCCGAGCCGTTCGCCGAGGATCGTGAGCGGAACCGACATCGCGGCGGCGATCTCGCCAAAGGCCTGGTTCATGAACGCCGACATGCGTTCTTCGTGGATCGCCATGCGATTCTCCGGCAGCGCCCGTGCCGGCCGGGCGGGCCGGGCGGGCCGCGAATGGTAACCTCCTCGCGTGCCCGACGCTCCGCTCCGCGTTTCCCTCGTCTCGCTCGGCTGCCCGAAGAACCTCGTCGACTCCGAGGTGCTGGTCGGTCGTCTCGCGGACGGTCCGTTCGAACTGCAGGCCGAGCCCGCGGGCGCCGACGTCGTCGTCGTCAACACGTGCGGCTTCATCGCGGAAGCGCGCGCGGAGTCGATCGACACCATCTGCGAGATGCTCGAGCTGAAGAACCGCGGCGACGTGAAGGGCGTCGTCGTCGCCGGCTGC
Source organism: uncultured Phycisphaeraceae bacterium (assembly GCA_964580365.1). Classification (GTDB taxonomy): domain Bacteria; phylum Planctomycetota; class B15-G4; order B15-G4; family JADJEK01; genus CAZBOK01. The sequence continues at coordinate 1,264 of CAZOLL010000495.1, read as the reverse complement.
ATGGTGCGCCGCTACTCCGGCGAGTTGATGCGCGAGCTGCCGGACGTCGACGCCTTCCTCGACATCTCCGACTACACCGACGCGCCCGAGGTGTTCCGCCGCATCCGCGAGCGGCACGACTCGGGCCTGCGCTCTCCCGCGACGAGCGACGCGCTCGATGCGTTCGTGCCGACCGAGCCGGAGCAGCCGTACCTCGGCGGCGGCGGCGCGAAGACCGCGACGGTCGACCTCGACCGCGCGCGGCTCACGCTTCCGCACACCGCGTATCTGCGCGTGTCGGAAGGGTGCGACCGCAAGTGTGCGTTCTGCGCCATCCCGCTGATCCGCGGCACGCAGAAGTCGAAGCCCATCGAGGTGCTCGTCGAGGAGTCGCGCCGCCTCGCGTCACAGGGCGTCGTCGAGCTGAACCTCGTCGGCGAGGAGACGACGGCCTACGGCTCCGACATCGGCATGCGCTACGGCGAGGGCATCGCGCCGCTCCTGCGCGCGCTCGGCGAGGTCGACGGCATCCGCTGGATCCGCCTGCTCTACGCGCACCCCGCGTCGTTCCGTCCTTCGCTCGTCGACGAGCTGGCGAGCAACGAGAAGGTCGTGCCGTACGTCGACGTCCCGGTGCAGCACTTCGACGGCGAGGTGCTGAAGCGCATGAAGCGCGGGACGCCGCCCGAGAAGATCGAGGCGCTGGTCGAGACGCTGCGCGCGCGCGTGCCCGGCATCGCGATCCGCACCACGATCGTGGTCGGCTTTCCGGGCGAGACGGAGAAGCGCTTCGAGAACCTGCACGCGTTCCTCGGCCGCGCGAAGTTCGACCGCCTCGGCTGCTTCACCTACTCGCGCGAGGAAGGGACCTCGGCGTTCGAGCTGGAAGGCCGCGTTCCCTCGCGCGCCGCCGCGGAGCGCCGTCGCAAGGTGATGCTCCTGCAGCGCCGCGTGATGCGCGCGCGGCACAAGGCGTTGATCGGAACGACGCTGCCGGTCCTGATCGACACCGTCACGAAGGACGGCGCGATCGCGCGCACCGAGTCCGACGCGCCTCAGATCGACAGCAAAGTGCGCGTGAAGGGCAAAGCCCTCGTCGCCGGCTCGATCGTGGACGTCACGGTGACCGGGCTGGATGGGTACGACCTGGACGCGAAGGCCGTGGAGGTCGCGGCGGAGAGGTAGGGGGCGAACGAACCGGGGAAGGACGCGCACGCGCACGCTTCCGAGCACGAGCACGAGCACGAGCACGCTCCCGCTCCCGCTCCCGCCCCTCCCCCTTTTC
>CAZOLL010000494.1:0-3636 GCA_964580365.1 uncultured Phycisphaeraceae bacterium | reverse complement strand
CTTCTTCACTCTGGCGGATCCCGACCAGTCGACGGACGGCATGGCGCCATCGATCCACGACGGTGTCGAGTTCGAAGTCACCAACAGCCAGGGCGGGAACAATGCGCTGCTCTGGTTGCGCACGACTCTCGTCAGCAATGATCCCGCTCTGACGATCACCGCTGGCGAAGTGCGCGGCGACGACGGCAACGTCATCCCCGGCACGAGCGCGAGCATCACGAACAGCGGGAAGAAAATCGTCATCACCGGATTGAGCGTGACGACGGGTCAAACAGTGACGGTCTGGCTCGACCTGAACCACGCGTACACCGCGGACACGAACTTCAACGTGCACGCCGGGTACACGACGTTCAATCCGGGCGGTCACTGATCGAGCGCGGCGCGCAGGCGCTCGGCGCGGTCACTTCACTCCGAGCGCCTTCCTTGCTTGCTCGCGGTGGCTGCGCGAGAGCGTCAGCTCGGTGCCGTCCTCGAGGAGGACGCGCGCGTCGCCGTGCATGATCGGTTCCATCGAGCGCACGCGGGTGCAGTTGACGATCGTCGAGCGGTGGATGCGGACGAAGCGTGCCGGGTCGAGGCGCTGCTCGAGGTCGTTCAGCGTGCCGCGCAGGAGGTGCTCGACCTCGCCGACGTGCAACTTCACGTAGTTGCCCGCGGCTTCGAACCAGTCGACCTCTTCGGTCATGACGAACTCGATCTTGCCGCCGCTCTTCACGACCAGACGGTCGGCGAAGCGGGGCGCCTCGGCGAGCGCTTCGAGCAACTCGTCTTTCGGGCGCGGCGCGGCGCCGCCGCGGACCGCGTGCACCGCGGTCCGCGCGCGGGCGAGCGCATCGAGGAAGCGCACGCGGTCGAACGGCTTCAAGAGGTAGTCGATCGCGCGCACGTCGAACGCCTTGATCGCGTACGCGTCGAACGCCGTGACGAAGACGACCACCGGCGGCCGTCCGGCGCCGAGCGCCTCGAGCACCGAGAACCCGTCCGTGTCGCCGAGCATCACGTCGAGGAAGACGAGCTCCGGCGTCTTCGAGCGGAACATCTCGATCGCCTGGCGTCCGTTCGGCGCCTCGCCGACCAGCTCGACGTCGGGCGCCTCCTTCAGCAGCGAACGAATGCGCTCGCGGGCGAGGGGTTCGTCGTCGACGATCAGGGCGCGGATGCGGGTGGCAGTCGCGTTCATGCGGTCCTCCGGAACGGCAACTCGAGTCGCACGCGCGTGCCTCCCTCCGCGCGCGGTTCGAGCGCAAGCACTCCAGCGGCACCGTACATCTGCGAGAGGCGCTCGCGCGTGGTGGCGAGCCCGAGACCGAATCCGTTCGAGGCGCGGCCCGTCGGGCCGGGCCCGTCGTCCTCGACCAGGAGAGAGAGGTGCGAGTTCTCGGCGCGCGCGGACACGGTCACGCGGCACTGTCCCTCGGCGCGCGCGACGCCGTAGCGCACGGCGTTCTCGACGAGCGGCTGCAGGAGGAAGGTCGGCACGCGCGCGTCCTGGCACTCCTCGCCGATCTCGAACTTCACGTCGAGCCGCTCGCCGAAGCGCACGCGTTCGATCGCGACGTAGCGCTCGACGAACTCGAGCTCCTCGCGCAGCGGCACTTCCTCCGCCGCGTCGCCGGACAAGGCGTGCCGCAGGAGGTCGCCGAGCATCGCGATCATGCGCTCGGCCGCGTCGGAGTCCTTGTGGACGAGCGAGGCGATGGCGTTCAGCGTGTTGAACAGGAAGTGCGGGTGCAGGCGCAGCTCGAGCAACTTCAGGCGCGCCTTCGCGAGCTCGGCCTCGAGCTGCACCGCGTTCAGCTCGCGGTCGCGACCGATGCGCCACGCGACGAGCCCGTGGCTGATCGCGAGGATCTCCGCCGCGTTCACCAGGTCGAACAGGTATTCGCTCGAGTACCCCGACGGCCCGTCGCGCAGGATCCACGGCGTGCCGCCGAACATCCACGAGTGCACGAACGACAGAGCGATCGCCGGGATCTCGTAGACGAACGGGATCAGCAATGCGAACAAGATGTTGTTGCGCAGCGCGCGCGTGCGGCGCTCGCCCGCGATCGGGAAGCGCGACGCGAAGTCGAAGCAGAACGGGGTGAGCAGCAGCCAGCACGAGTACTTGAAGGTGGTCGAGACGATCACCGACAGGATCGTCGCCTCGGGGCGGCGCCAGGTCACATACACGCACGCGTACATGACGATGATCCCGGCCCAGACGAGGGCCGTGTTGCGCCAGACACGCGAGGAGCGCCAAGCGGGGACCATTGTCGTGGATGCTACCCTGCGGCCTCGACGGGCCGCACCGAGGCGGGACCGGGTGGGCCCGAGTGGAACCGACGCGCGATGCAGCTGGAACTCACACGCTCGACCGTCCGCTCCTGGCGCGAGTCCGATGCGGAGTCGCTCGCACGCCACGCGAACAACACGAAGATCTGGCGCAACCTGCGGGACGCGGTCCCGCACCCGTACGCATTGTCGGACGCGCGCGCGTTCATCGAGCGTGCGCGCGCGATGAACCCCGAGACGTTCTTCGCGATCGAGGTCGACGGCGAAGCGGCGGGCGGCATCGGCTTCACGCTGCACGGCGACGTCGAGCGCGTGTCGGCGGAGATCGGGTACTGGCTCGGCGAAGCGTTCTGGAACCGCGGCGTCGTCACCGAAGCGCTCGTCGCGGTGACGCGCCATGCGATCGCGTCCCACGGACTCACTCGCGTGTTCGCGCTTCCGTTCGAGTGGAACGATGCGTCGTGCCGCGTGCTGGCGAAGGCGGGGTATGCGCTCGAGGCGCGCACCAAGAAGAGCTCGGTGAAGGACGGCCGCGTCATCGACAACTTCCTCTGGGCGTTCGTCACGGGCGACCGCGCCCCGACTTGACCGTGATGCGGAGCGCGCGCTGGTACGGGAAGAGACCCGCTCGCGTTTGCCGCGCGCGCGGCGCCGCATCTGGCAGGACGCGCGTTCGCCTGCTCGAATGCCCCGCGTCACGACCCGCCGATCGGGAAAGAGCGCCATGTCGGACCTGTTCGACCCGACCCAGAACCGGGACATCCTCGCCCGGCTCGATCGCCTCACACCGGAGTCCGCCGCTGTGTGGGGCAAGATGAGCGTCGGCCAGATGCTCGCGCATTGCCAGGTTCCGCTGCAGGTCGCGTTCGGCGACGTGAAGCTGAAGCGCGGCCTGATCGGCTTCCTGTTCGGCGGCTTTGCGAAGAAGAGCCTGATGGCGCCGGGCCGCTTCAAGCCGAACATGCCGACCGCGCCGGAGTTCAAGGTGACCGGCGTGCGGGAATTCGCGTCGGAGCGACAGAAGCTCGCCGCGCTCGTGCGCCGCTTCGTCGAAGCCGGACCCGCGGGGCTCACGAAGGAACCGCACCCGTTCTTCGGTCCGCTCATGACCGGAGAGTGGTCGCTCCTGCAGTGGAAGCACCTCGACCACCACCTGCGCCAGTTCGGCGCGTGATCGCGCGTCGCCCGCTCAGCGCGCGGCGAGCTTCATCTCCAGGAGACGCGAGCGCGCGACGACGCGACCGTCGGCGTCGACGCCTTCGACGAACCAGCGGACCGTCGGACCCGCCGCCGTCGCGCGGACCGCGCGCCAGTCGAGCGCGGTGCGCTCGCCGTCGATCGCGCCGTCCGCGGACGTCGCGC
>CAZOLL010000493.1:0-3639 GCA_964580365.1 uncultured Phycisphaeraceae bacterium | reverse complement strand
CTGTTGTCCGGGCTCGCGCTGTTCGCGACGTTCGCGCTGCTCGTCGCGGCGTGCGGTCGCGGGCGGATCGCGTTCGGGCTCGCGCTGTGCGCGTTGCTCGTCGCGGCGCGCGGCATCCTGCTCGACGCCGCGGTCGGCGAGACGATCCTGCCCGCGTGCGCCGCGGGGCTCTGGGCCCTGCTCGAGGCGACGCGCGCGCCGCCGCGTGTGGGGCGCGCCGCGGTCGCGCTCGGACTCGCGTTGCTCGTGCGGCAGGACAGCGTGTTCCTCGTGCCGGCCGTCGCGATCGCGCTGGTCTCGGGCGCGCCGCGCGGCGAGCGGATCGCGCGACCGTTCCGGGCGCTGTCGGTCGTCGGGCTCGTCGTCGCAGCGTGCTACCTCGCGGCGTGGAAGGCGGCGCCGCTCGACCTCTCGCTGCACGACTACCTGCTCGGGATGGCGACGAAGGGGAGCTGGTCGTCCGCGGCGGGCTTCGGCGCGAGCGCGGCGTTTCTGCAGGCGGCGGCGCTCGCGTGGGCGCTCGTCGGACGCGTCGCGCCGATCGCGGCGCCGGACTGGCTGGCGGTCGCCGCGTGGTGCGGCGCGCTCGTCGCCGGCGCCGCGCTCGCACGCGGCGGTCGGCCGTTCGCGCGGATGATCGTCGCGCTGATGCTGGTCGTCGTGCCGCGTCTCTTCTTCTTCGGGTGGTTCGACCCGAGCAACTGGGAATGGTGGCTCCTGCCGCTCGTGCTCGCGTGCGGCGTCGCCGCGCGCGCCGCGGAGTCGGACGTGAAGTCTCCGCGAACCGCGCTCGCGACCGTCGTCGTGCTCGCGGCCGCGGTCTTCGTCGCGTCGCGCCACGCCGGGCACACCGCGACGTTGCGCGAGCGTCGCCTGCACGACGCGATCGCCGTCGCGGTCGAGCGCGGCGGACCGCGAGCGACGTTCGTGACGCTCGGCGATCGCGCGGCGCTCGACCTGCTGGTGCGCGGAGTGACGGCGATCCGCCTCGACGATCAGCCGGCGTTGCCGATGCCGATCGGCTTCGCCGCCACGGTCGAGCGCGTCGCGGCGCAGGCGCGCGCGTCGGCGACGCCGCTCGTGTTCGTCGTCGACCGCTTCGTCCGCGACGGGAGCGCGCACGCCACGCGCGATGCGGAAGCGTTCCTCGCGCTCGACCGCGCCGCGCGCGCGGACGGGCTCGTCCCGCTCGAGCACGACGGCGTCGTGTTCGGGTTCGGAGTGAAGCTCTCGCGCTGACTGCCGGGCGAGCGAGCCAACCGCTAACGTGTCGCGCCCCGGGTGCGACAGCCCGCAGTCGTTTGGGAGCCGCGATGCCGAACGTCGTGTTCGTGATGCCTTTTCAGTTCGAGACGTCGATGCGCTTCCTCGCGCGCACGCTCGATCTCCCCGGCGTCCGCTGCTCGGTGCTGACGCAGGAGCCGCTCGAGAAGCTGCCGCAGGAGCTGCGCGGCCGCCTCGCCGGACACTGGCGCGTCGACAACGCGCTCGACGCGGGCCAACTCGCGCGCGGTGCGCGCGGGATCGCCGAGAAGCAGCTCGGCGGCGTCGACCGCATGATCGGCGTGCTCGAGCAGCTGCAGGTCCCGCTCGCCGAAGCGCGCGCGGCGCTCGGCCTGCCCGGACTCTCGCCCGAAGCGGCGACGAACTTCCGCGACAAGGGACGCATGAAGGACGTGCTGCGCGCGGCGAAGCTGCCGTGCGCGCGCCACTGCCGCGCGACGAGCGTCGCCGAGGTGAAGTCGTTCATGGCGGCGGTCGGTTTCCCGGTGGTGATGAAGCCGCCCGCCGGCGCCGGCGCGGTGAACACGTTCCGCATCTCGTCGGACGCCGAGCTCGGCGAGGCGCTCGCGAAGTTCCCGCCCAACGCGTCGCAGCCGATGCTGCTCGAGGAGTTCATCCAGGGCGAGGAGTGCTCGTTCGACTCGGTTTGGATCGGCGGCAAGCCGGTGTGGCACTCGATCAGCCGCTACTCGCCGGGTCCGCTCGAGGTCATGCACAACGACTGGATCCAGTGGACAGTGCTTTTGCCGCGCAGGATCGACGGGCCCGAGTTCGCGGCGATCCGCGACGTCGGGCCGCGCGCGCTCGCGGCGCTCGGCATGACGACGGGCTTCTCGCACATGGAGTGGTTCAAGCGCGGCGACGGCTCGGTTGCGGTGTCGGAAGTCGGCGCACGTCCGCCGGGCGCGCAGTTCACGACGCTGATGGGCGTCGCACACGACACCGACCTCTATTCCGCATGGGCGCGCCTCTCCGTGTTCGACGAGTTCAAGCCGCCGGAGCGCAAGTTCGCCGCGGGCGCCGCCTACTTGCGCGGCCAGGGGCGCGGCAGCGTGAAGGCGGTGCACGGTCTCGAGCTCGTGCAGCGCGAGATGGGCAACATCGTCGTCGAGGCGAAGCTCCCCAAGCCCGGCCAACCGCGCGCGTCGAGCTACGAAGGCGAGGGGTACGTGATCCTGCGCCACCCCGAGACCGCCGTCGTCGAGCACGCGCTGAAGCGTCTGGTGTCCACCGTGCGAGTCGAGCTCGCGTGACGTCCGCTCGCGTCGAATCCGAACGATCACCGAAGAAAGCCGAGAGCCTCCTCCCATGAACGTCCTCTTCCTCCAGCCCGGCTTCCCCGACGAGATGATCTGGTTCACCGAGGGGTTCGCCGCGGTGGGCGCGCGCGTGTTCGGCGTCGGCGACTCGCCGAAGGAATCGCTGCACCCGCGCGCGGCGAAGGCGCTCACCGCCTACTCGCGCGTGCGCTCGATCATGAACGAGGACGCTGTCCTCGACGACGTGCTCGCGGAGGTGAGCCGGCACCGCGTGCAGATCGACCAGGTCGTCTGCCTGTGGGAGCCGCTGATGATCCTCGCCGCTCGTCTGCGCGAGAAGCTCGGCGTGCCGGGGATGACAGTCGAGGAGACGATCCCGTACCGCGACAAGGAGGAAATGAAGCGCGTGCTGGACAAGGCGGGCATCCGCACGCCGCGCCACGACCGCGCCCGCACGCCGGACGAGATGCGCGCCGCCGCCGAGAAGATCGGCTACCCGCTGATCGTGAAACCGATCGCCGGCGCCGGCTCCGCGGACACGCACCGCGTCGACGACAAGAAGCAGCTCGAAGACGTCATCGCGAAGACGGGGCACGTCGAGGAAGTGTCGGTCGAGGAGTTCATCGAGGGCGAGGAGTACACGTTCGACACGATCTCGGTGGACGGCAAGCCGCAGTACTTCAACATCTGCTGGTACCGCCCGCGCCCGCTCGTGATGAAGACGGTGCGCTGGGTGTCGCCGCAGACCGTCGCGCTGCGCGACGTCGACGACCCGAGCCTCGCGGGCGGCCGGAAGATGGGGCTCGCGGTCCTGAAGGCGCTGCGCTTCGGCACCGGGTTCACGCACATGGAGTGGTACCGCAAGGCCGACGGCGAGGTCGTGTTCGGCGAGATCGGCGGGCGACCACCGGGTGCGCGCACCGTCGACGTGATGAACTTCGCGAGCGACATCGACCTGTTCCGTCACACCGCCGAGGCGTTCTGCTTCGGGAAGATCTCGCTGCAGCTCGAGAGGAAGTGGAACGCGGTCGTCACCTTCAAGCGCGCCCACGGCGAGGGCCGCATCCAGCGCGTCGAGGGGCTCGACTCGCTGCTG
>CAZOLL010000492.1:0-3645 GCA_964580365.1 uncultured Phycisphaeraceae bacterium | reverse complement strand
CGACGCGGATCGGGTCGTTCTCGTCCACCACCTCGAGCAGGATCGCCGGGATGCCTTCGAAGCGCGACTGGCAGTCCGCGCTGACCGCATCGGCGCAGTAGGCCATCGCCTTCGCCGTGTTGGTCATCGTGCCCTGCGTGGTCGACGTGAAGGTCAGCTTCATCGTCTTGCTCGCACCGGCCTCGAGCGTGCCGAGGCGCCACTGCACCTTGCCGTTTGCGGCAGTGCCGCCATTGTCCGCGGCGACGAACGTGATGCCCGCGGGCAGCGTGTCCTCGACGACGCAGTCCTTGGCCGGGCCGTCGCCGGTGTTCTTCACCGTGATGACCTTGTCGCCCTTCAGGCCGATGAAGAGGTGATCCGGGCAGGACATCGAGATCTGGAGGACCGGCTTGCGGACGACGGTCGTGGTCGAGTTCGACTCGCCCGTGAGACCGCCGTCGGCCTTGGCTGTCGCCGTGTTCGTGTACGAGCCGGACTTCGCGGCCTTCAGGCTCGCGGTGACTTCACGCGACTGGCCCGCGGCGAGCGTGCCCACGTCCCACTCGAGCGTCGACTTGCCGGAGGTATCCGTCAGGCCGGACGGCAGCGCGTCGGTGACCTTCACGTTGCGCGCGGAGCCCGTGCCGTTGTTCGTCACGACGATCTTCATGTTGATCGGATCGCACGCGAGGACGTCGGAAGGCATCGTCTTCGTCACCTGCAGGCGCGGCGACACGACGTTCGAAGCGACGCAGAGACCCTGGTTCCAGGACACCGTGCCGCAGTTCTCGAACGAGCCGGAGTCCGCGACCGTCGCGTTGACCGCGACCGTCTTGCTCTCGCCGGATGCGAACGTGCCGAGCGTCCAGCGCATCGTCGAGCCGTCCTTGCTGTCCGCCGGCGGCGTCGCGCCGGAGACGTTCATCTTGCTCGAGATGTTGTCGGTGAGGACGACGCCCTGCAGCGTGGTGCGCGTCAGGTTCGTCACGCGCACCGTGTAGGTGAACGGCGCGCCGGCCTGGATCTCGGACGGCAGCATCTTCTCGAGGAGGACGACCGAGGTCGCGGGGTCGCCCGTCGGCAGCGCGAGGGACGCCGACGACGCACCGGCCGGGGCCGGCGGCATCGACGGGGTCCGCGTCGCGGCGCCGCCGCTCGTCGAACCGCCCGTGCCACCGGTGCCGCCAGCGGCGCCGCCCGACGTCTTCGTGCTGTCGCCCGCCGGCTTGGTGGAATCACTGCCGGTCTTCGACGAATCCGACTTCGAGGACGAAGCGCCGGAGTCCGAAGTCATCGGACCCGGGCGATCTTCCACCGTGTTGGTGGTGCAGCCGGTGAGGCTCGATCCGAAGATCAGGCCGGCCAGGCCGAGACTCAACAGGACGTTCTTCGACGACATCGTTGTTCATTCCTCCGGTTATCGGTCTTGGTTGCGAATCGGGACGAAGCACGCGGCGAGCCGCGATCCTCCCGACGTGTTTGTTCTGCCGAGAAAAGCCCGGCAGCTTACGCCCGCTGCCGGGTCAGTCAATCGAAACGGGTCGCGCCGCTCAGGCGATCTGCGCGGTGCAGCACGGGCAGCGCTTCGCGTTGAACGCGATGTTCGAGCAGCACTGCGGGCACTCCTTCAACTTCGCGGGCGGCGGCGGCGGCGCCGGCTTCGGCGCGAGACCGGTGATGACGCGCACCACGATGAAGATCGCGAGGGCGATGATGATGAAGTCGAACAAGGCCTGCAGAAAGTTGCCGTAGGTGAGGACCGGGCCCAGCTTCTGCGCTTCGGCGAGATCGCTCGTCGTCTGGCCGCCGAGCGCGACGAACTTTTGCCGAAAGTCCGCGCCCTTCGTCAGCACGGCGAGCGGCGGCATCACGATGTCGGCAACGAGCGAACTGACGATCTTGCCGAACGCGGTGCCGATGACGACGCCGACCGCCATGTCGACGACGTTGCCGCGCATCGCGAACGCCTTGAAGTCTGCAAGAAAGCCCATGAAGGACCTCTCCTCTTCTCACTGGATCGACGGGGATTGACCGTTGCCGGGTGTCGGCGACGGCTCGGGACTGTAGCGGGGTGGCCGTCGCGAAGGGCGCGCGGAGTACTTCGACTCCTATGGCGAGACGCGCCCAAACTCCAACCGTGAGACGTGCGGCCCGAGCGATGAAAAAGGACGCCGCCGGCTCTTTCACCGGCGGCGCCCCCCTCCCGGCTGAGCCGCGTGCGCGAAGCACGCGACCCCCGCCATCGTGAGGATCGGGTCAGGAACGGTGGCCGCTGCCGAGGGCGGGCGGCGGGGCTTTCGTGGACGTGGAGGTCACGGGTTCACCGCTCCAGATGGCACAAACGCGTTTTCAGGCGGGAGAGCATCCGCGCGTGCATCTGGCACACCCGCGACTCGGAGAGCCGCAGGCGACCGCCGATGCGCTTCATGGACTGCTCGTCGTGGTAGTACCCGCGCACGATCGTGCGCTCGGCCGCGGAGAGGAGGCTCTTCGCGAGCTGCAGCACCTCGCGGCGGGATGCGATCTCGGACGGCCCGGGGAAGGCGTCTTCCGGCTCGTCGCTCGAGCCGTGACTGTCCTCGCCGTCGTCCGCGTCGAAGGCGAGGTCGCTCGGAGACGCGGAGACGAGCGCGACGTCGGTGAGCAGGCGGCGGAAGGTCGCGAGCGAAAGGCCCAGCGCGCGTGCGACCTCCCATGGAGAAGGCTCCCGCTGCAGGTCGTCTTGCAGCTTCGCGACCGCGCGCTTCACCGTGCCCGCGCGCTCGCGCGTCTCGCGCGGGATCGGATCCTGTCGGCGCAGCTCGTCGAGCATCGCGCCCGACACGCGCTTCCTGCAGTAGGTCTCGAACTTCACGCCGCGATCGGGGTCGAAGTGCTCGATCGCGTCGAGCAGCCCGAACACGCCGGCGCTGCGCAGGTCCTCCGCGTCGACGTACGGCGGCAGCCGCGCGAGCACGCGCGCGGCGATCCCGCGCAGGAGCGGGAGGTAGGTCTCGAGCAGCCGGTTGCGCGCGTCGTCGCTGCGCGAGCGACGGAAGCGCCGCCACAGGAGCGAGTGGTTCTCGTCCGCGCGCTTCACGGGCTTTTCGACGGCGAACGTGCGGGCGGTCGACGTGGCGTGCATCAGCTCTTCGACGGCTTCGCGCCGCCTCCGGAGTTCGCATTCGTCGAGAGAATGCGCTTCACCTCGAGCAGCGTGTGCTGCGTGCGCAGGTGCTTGATGCGCTCGATGCGTTCGAAGACCTCTTCCCCGTACAGCCGATGTCCGGCGGGCGTGCGCTCCGCGGCCTCGATGAGTCCGAGCATCGTGTAGTTGTGGAGCGTTTGGCGCGACAGACCGCTGTGCGCGATCACTTCACCGATCCGGTACCGCTTCGGTGGGATGGCTGCCATCCGCTCGAACCGCTCCAAGGCGATCGACCACAAGGAATGGGTGGACTCGCAGGCTGCGACGCGATCCATCGTGCTCGACCGGAATGAACTTTACGTTTTACAAAGTATGTTCCGCTGCGACCGGAACAAGCGAAATGTCGGCGAGCGCGGAAGATCGATCAGCGCGCGGCGGGCGCCGCGACCGCGCCGTCGAGGCGGCGATGGGCCGCGCCCCCCGGGCCCCCCGGGGGGGGGGGGGGGGCCCAAGCGGGGGAGGAGCCCCGCGCGCGC
>CAZOLL010000491.1:0-3646 GCA_964580365.1 uncultured Phycisphaeraceae bacterium | reverse complement strand
CGTGGGAGGAGCGCTTCGAGGTCACCGCCGGCGGCGACGGCGCGACGCCGACCCTGCGCCACGTGCCGAAAGACCTCGCCGCCGCCGCGCGCCGCGCCGATGAGATCGTCGCCGCCATGCAGCGCATCGACGACGACGAGGAGGACAAGAAGGCGCTCGGCCGGTACTACTCGCCGCTGAAAGACCTCCTCGTGCTCGGGAACCCGGACCAGCATCCGGAGCGCCGCGTCTACACCGCGCGCCGCAAGCACTGACGCTTTTTTCGTGGCCGCGGCCACGGCCGTTTCGCGCGAGCTGCGACGCGCGGCCGCAGGACGGACGGCGGCGCGAGCTTTCTGACGATGCTGAACCCTTCGATCGACGACGACTGGTTGGTGCGGACGAGCGACGCCGATGACATGCTGGCGGTCACGGATTCCACGGTCGCGAACGAGACCGACGTCGACCTCAGACGAGGCCCGAGCGCCGGTCCGTGACCTCTCCCTCGACGAAAGGAGCGCCATGCGGCGCATCGCAATCGGTTCGATCCTGGTCTCCATGCTCGTCGCGCCCGCGCGCGCCGGCGACGTGACGGTGACGGTCGAGAACGGGACCTTGCACCTCGTCGGCGGCGGCGGCAACGAGAACATCACCGTCGACCAGATCGGCGTCGCCGACGCGGAGCAATTCCACGTCACGGCCGGGGCCGGAACGACCGTGAACGGATCCGGCGGCACGCACACCTTCGACGACGTGAAGAAGGACCTGCGAGTCGAGCTGGGCACGGGGATCGACAGCCTCCTCGTGGACGGAGCCGAGTTCGGCCGCGACCTCGTGTTCATCGCGGGATCGGGAGGCATGTTCACGCTCGACATGCGCGCCACGCGCGCGAAGGGCGACCTCCGCCTGACCTCGCAGGGCCAGCGCACGCAAGCGGACGTCCAACGGTCGATCGTCCGCGGCGACGTGCGCGTCGACGGCGGCGACGATCTCAATCAGTTCGTCTTCGGACCGGACTCGGTCCTGCACGGCGACGCGCGGTTTTCCGGCGGCGATTCCAGCGACTTCGTCCAGGTCGACCGCTCGCTGGTCCGCGGCGACGTGACGCTGAGTCCGAGCCTGAACGGCGACACCCTCTCGATTCGGCAGTCGATCGTCTCCGGAGACGTGCGGATGACCGATGACGACGGCATCGACTCGTTCGACCTGTTCGACTCGCGCATCGAGGGCTCGGCGCGCGCATCGCTCGGAGGCGACAACGACGAAGTCGCGGTCCAATGCGGCGAGGTCCTGCGCGGCGTGAAGGCCGACGGGGGCGCCGGTTCGAACTCCTTCTTCATGAACGACGCGCGCGTCGATCGGAAGCTCGACTGGCGGGCGACCGGCGGCTCGAGCAACGTCACGATCCTCGGTTCGTCCGTGGTCGACGGCAACGCCGCGTTCCGGCTCGGGACCGGGCCGAGCGAGTTCGAGATCAACGGTTGCGCCGTCAACGGCAAGCTCCTCATCGACGGCGGGAACAACCGCGACTTCCTGGACGCGCAATTCCTCAACGTTCTCGGCGACGCCCAGCTCGCGTTCGGCGGCACGACCGGCATCCCGGTCGACGAGATGATGCTCGTGAAGTGCTCGTTCGGCGGGAGCTTCGACGTCACGGCGAGCGGGAAGTCGGTCTTCGCGGTGTTCGCTTCGCATTCCGACGAACGGATGCGCTTCGCACTCGGCGACCACGAGAACTCGGTGCAGCTCTCGACCGTCCTCGCACCGCAGTTGGAAATCCGCACCGGCGCCGCGGCGGACGAGATCCTCCTGCAGTCCGACACGTTGATCGACGGCAACCTCTCGATCCGCGCCGGCGACGGGACGAACCTGATCACGCTGTTCCAGGCGGTCGTCGGCGGCAACTCGTCGGTGAAGGCCGGCTCGGGCGACGACACGCTCACGCTCAACCAGTTCATCGTCGCGGGCAAGGAGAAGGTCGACCTCGGCGGCGGCAACAACATCGAGTCCTGACGCACGACGCACGAGTCTCTGCCGCAATTCGTGGCCGAGCACGCGCCGGTTTCGCGCGAGAAGGTGGACTTTCGTTCACCTGACTCCAAGGAAACCGACCATGTCGCACGTCCGCTTCTTCGTCTGCCCTCTCACCTCCCTCATCCTTTGCGCGGGCGTCGCCCATGCCGCCGATGTCTCCGTGAAGGTCCAGCGCGGCACGCTCGTCGTCACCGGCACCAACGCGGCCGACGCGTTCGCCATCGATCAGGACGGCCTCGTCGATCCTCGAGAGTTCCGCGTCTCTCCTGAGGCCGGAATCACCATCAACGGGGAAGCGACTCCGCAAACGTTCGGCGGCGTGCGCGCCGGCGTGCGCGTCGTCGCCGGCGGCGGCGGCGATTCGATCTCGCTCACGGCCATGAAGGTGAACGGCGACGTGCGCGTCGAGTGCGGCGGCAGCGGCACCTGTGCGCTGTCCATCTACGAGTTCGAGTCCGGCGGCGATTGCCGTGTCGAGTCGGACGGCGCGATGCTCGATCTCGACGTGGGCGATTGCCGGATCGGCGGTGCGCTGGTGGTGGTCGGTTCCGCCCTCGAGGACTCCGCGGAACTCGGCCCGAACCTGATCGTGAAGCGCGCGACCGACCTGCGCCTCGGAGCGGGCGACGACGACGCGAGCGTCTACCAGTGCGAGCTGCTCGGCGGCCTGCGCGTCCGCGGCGACGCGGGCGAAGACGACGTCAACGTCACGTCGAGCCAGCTCGCACGCGGCCTGCGCATCGAAGACTCCGCCGGACCGACCAGCGTCGGGGTTTACCTGACGATCGTCCGCGGTGCGACGCGCGTCGACCTCGGCGACGACGACGACGCGTTGGTGCTGACGTTCGCGGACCTCGCGGGCGACGTGGTCTTGCGGCCCGGCGACGGCACGAACACCTTCGAGATGAGTTACGGCACGGTCAGCGGCGACTTCGACCTCGCCGGCGGGAACGGCATCGACACGACGCAGCTCTATCCGAACGTCACCTGCGACGGCGACGTGCTCATTCGCGGAGGCGAGGGCACGAACACCGCGGTTCTCGGCGAGTCCTCGTTCAACGGCGCAGTCGCGTTCACCGGAGGCGACGGCGTCGACACTCTCAATCTCGTGACCGCCGCCGTCCGCGGCGCGACCCGAGTGCGACTCGGCGGGGCTCCGGCGATGTCCGCGAACTTCGTCCAGCTCTCCACCACGAGCTTCGGCGGCAACATCGTGGTGCGCGGCGGCGACGGGCTGGACGCTCTGACGATGACCAGCGCGAACGCGCGCGCGAAGCTCCTGGTCGCGACCGGGGCCGGGATCGGCACGGCTGTCGTCGCGGAGTCGCGCGTGCGGCACGTCGAATTCCGCGGCGGACCGGACGACGACGTGTTCGGCCTGCAGCCCGGCACGACCGTGATCGGCGACGCCCGCTTCAATGCCGGCGACGGGAAGAACAGCCTCTCCGTCATTGACGCGACCGTCGGCGACGACCTCGAGGTGAAAGCCGGAAACGGCGACGATACGTTGACGCTGAACGCCATCATCGGCGGCGCGAAGAACGTCGACCTCGGCGGTGGCGCGAACGTCGGCGGCTGACGGTTGCGGCCCACGACTCGAGAACACGTCTCACCGCGGAGAACACGCGTGAAG
>CAZOLL010000490.1:0-3650 GCA_964580365.1 uncultured Phycisphaeraceae bacterium | reverse complement strand
CTCGAAGTCGACCCCGATGTTCTCGGCGAAGGGGACGACGCCGCGCTCGTGCAGCGGGACGTCGTGCGCCTTCGTGTAGTCGTAGCTGCGCGTCGAGCCCTCGTGGTCGTTGAACGTCACGCACGGCGACACGACGTCGAGCAGCGCCATGCCGCTGTGCGAGATGGCGGCCTTGATCATCGGCACGAGCTGCTTGCGGTCGCCGGAGAACGAGCGGCCGACGAAGTCGCACCCGAGCTGGATCGCGAGCGCGGCGACGTCGATGGAGTCCATCTCGTTCTTCTCGCCGTGCTTCAGGACCGAGCCGACGTCGGCCGTCGCGGAGAACTGGCCCTTGGTGAGCCCGTACACGCCGTTGTTCTCGACGATGTACACGCAGCGGATGTTGCGGCGCACCATGTGGCAGAACTGCCCGAGGCCGATCGACGCGGTGTCGCCGTCGCCGGAGACGCCGATCAGGTGCAGCGAGCGGTTCGCGAGGTTGGCGCCCGTCGCGACGGCCGGCATGCGGCCGTGCACCGAGTTGAAGCCGAAAGACTGGCCGAGGAAGTAGGCCGGCGTCTTCGACGAGCAGCCGATGCCCGACATCTTCGCGACCGTCCGTTGGTCGACGCCGAGGTCGTAGTACGCCTGCGTGATCGCGGCCGAGATCGCGTCGTGGCCGCAGCCCGAGCACAAGGTCGACTCGCTGCCGCGGTACTCCTTCAGCGTGAGGCCGAGCTTGTTCGTGTTCGGCTGCGGCGGCTTCGGAGCGGACGAGGTGGATGCGACGTCGGTCATGTCAGTTGACCTCGACTTTCTCGGAGCGCTTCGAGCGCGCATCGCCCTTGCCGCCGTTCTCGCCGGCGATGACCGCGTCGGTGATGCTGCGCGCGTCGATCGGCTCGCCGCTGTAGTGGAGGACGGAGACGAGCTTCTCGCCGTGCATGCCGTTCAGGTGCAGCTTGAGCAGGTCGGCGAACTGGGCGTCGCGGTTCTGCTCGATGACGTAGACGCGCTCATGCTCGGCGACGAAGCGCGTGATGTCGTCGTTGAGCGGCAGGGCGCGCACGCGCAGGTAGTCGGTCTTCACGTTCTGCGCGCGGAGCTGGTCGCGGCTCTCGATCATCGCGTGGTGCGTGGTGCCGAAGGCGATGAGGCCGACCTTCGCGCCGGCGTCGCGCTCGATGATCGGGGCCGGCACGCGCTTTCGCGCGGTCTCGTACTTGCGCTTCAGGCGGTCGACGTTCGCCACGTAGTCGGCGGACTTCTCGGTGTACTGCGCCGCCGCGTTGTGACCGGAGCCGCGCGTGAAGTAGGCCGCGGCCGGGTGATCGGTGCCGGGGATCGTGCGGTAGGGGATGCCGTCGCCGTCGACGTCGCGGTAGCGCTCGAACTTGCCGAGGCGCTCGAGGTCTTCCTTCTTCAGCACCTTGCCGCGAGCGAGCGCGGCCTTCGGATACTCGAACGGGTCCGAGATCCAGTTGTTCATGCCGAGGTCGAGGTCGGACAGGACGAACACCGGCGTCTGGAACTCTTCCGCGAGATCGAGCGCGGTGCCGCCGAACTGGAAGCACTCCGCGACCGTCGCGGGGAAGAGCACGATGTGCTTGGTGTCACCGTGCGAAAGGCTGGCCGCGAACGACACGTCGCCTTGCGCGGTGCGCGTGGGCAGGCCCGTCGACGGGCCGACGCGCTGCACGTCCCAGATGACCGCCGGGACTTCGGCGTAGTAGGCGAGGCCGACGAACTCAGCCATGAGGGAGATGCCGGGCCCCGCGGTCGACGTCATCGCGCGGCATCCGGCCCAGCTCGCGCCGATGACCATGCCGATCGACGCCAGCTCGTCCTCGGCCTGAACGACCGCGTAGGTCGCCTTGCCGTCCTTGTCGTGGCGGAAGCGCTTCAGGTAGTCGATCGCCGACTCGCACAGCGAGCTGCTCGGGGTGATCGGGTACCACGCGATGAAGGTGACGCCGCCGAACACGGCGCCGAGCGCGGCCGCCGCGTTGCCGTCGATGATGATCTTGCCGGCGGTGCCGTTCATCGGCTTCGCCTGGATCGCGAGGTTCGCCGCCGGGTTCGCCTTGCCCCACTCGATGCCCGCGCGCACGGCGAGCTTGTTGAGGTCGGCCGCCTTCTTCTTGCCCTTGAACTGCTTGTCGATCGCGCGGTCGATCGCGTCGAGGTCGATGCTGAGGTAGGCCGCGACGACGCCGACGTACACCATGTTCACGAGCAGCTTGCGCAGCTTCATTTCCTGCGCGACGGTCGAGACGAGCTTCGTGAACGGCACCTTCACGATCTGCACGTCGTCGCGCTGCACCGTCGGCGCGATCATGTCGTTCAGGATGAACGTGCCGCCCTTCGCGAGCGCGCGCAGGTCGTCGTCCACGGTCTGCGGGTTCATCGCGACGAAGAGGTCGACTTCCTTCTTCCGGCACTGGTAACCCTGCGGCGTCGCGCGGATCGTGTACCAGGTCGGCAGGCCCGCGATGTTCGACGGGAAGATGTTCTTCCCGGACACCGGAATGCCCATGTAGAAGAGCGCGCGCATCAGGACGAGGTTCGACGACTGCGAACCCGACCCGTTGACGGTCGCGACCTGGATCGAGAAGTCGTTGACGCGGGGGTTCACGCGCGGCGTCCTCGAAGGGGGGGCGGAAGCGGGGAACTTTACCGGACCGCGGGGGCGAGCGAAAGGCGCGCGGGGCGGAGCGGGGCACGCGGCCGCGCGCGATTGACGGCGTCGAAACGTCCGGGCAACCTCCTCGCCGACGAACGGCCTGCACCGAGGACGCCGCCCCGTGACGCCGAACTCCCCGCGATCGCTTTTCTTGCCCGCGTTCGCCCTGCTCGCCCTGCTGGCACCGACGCGCGAGGCGTCCGCGCAGGAGATCCTCCGCACGTTCCCGGGCGTCGGCTACGGACCGCTGACCACGCTCGGCGATCTGGACGGCGACGGTCTGGTCGACTTCGTCACGCTGACGCAGGATTCGACGGCGACGCTCGTCTCGGTCGTCGAGGTCCGCTCCGGTGCGAACGCGTCCACGCTCTGGTCGGCCGGCACGGCCGACCCGTACGCGGGCTTCGGCCGCTGCGACGGCGGCGGCGAGGTGAACGGCGACAGCATCCGCGATCTCATCGTCGGCGCGCCCGGTCACGCCGGTTCGTCGGGAGCGGTCGTGACGTTCTCCGGCGCCGGCGGCGCGCCGCTCCACGCGCAGATCGTCGGCGCCGCCGGCAGCGGGCTCGGCTTCGCGGTCGCCGCGATCGGCGATCTCGACGGCGACGGCAAGGGCGAGATCGTCGCGGGCGCCGTCACCGAGACGACGCCGGGCGGCACGCGATCCGGCGCCGTCCACGTCTACTCCGGCGCGACGCAGCTCCAGCGCTTCCGCGTCGACGGCAGCGGCACCGACGCGCGGTTCGGCCAGGACGTCGCCGCGATCGGCGACTGCGACAACGACGGCAAGCCGGATCTCGCCGCGACCGCGCCGCAGGAGTCGAACGCGGGCGGGTCGCAGGCGGGCTCGGTGCGGCTGTGCGCGGGCGCCGCGGGACAAGTTCGTTGGACGGTCACCGGCCTCGCCGCGGACGATCAACTCGGCTGGCTCGTCGAGGCGGCGGGCGACGTGAACACCGACGGCGTGCCCGACGTGATCGTCGCG
>CAZOLL010000489.1:0-3652 GCA_964580365.1 uncultured Phycisphaeraceae bacterium | reverse complement strand
AGCTACGCGACGACTTCCTCGACCGCGCGCGCCACGTGTTCGACCGCGTGCTCGCGAACTCGCCCGGTCATCCGCGAGCGCTCGCGGGCCGCGCATTCGCGCTGGCGGCGAGCGGGAAGCCGGACGAGGCGTTCGCGGAGTTCGAGCGGTTGGCGATGGAGTCGCCGGCGGGGGTCGAAGATGTCGAGAACACCGCGAGGACGTGGCCGGTGCTGAGGAAGATCCTGGAGAACGCGAAGATCACGTTTCGCGAGGGGCGGCCGATTCGCGCGAACTGACATCCCGGGCTCGGGAGAACGGACTCGAGTTCGAGTTCGAACCCGACTCCCGTCCTCACCCCGCGTTCGGCCGCGTCATCACGCGCACCCGCACCCGCTTCACCCGTCTCTCGTCCGCGTCGACCACTTCGATCTCCACCCCGTTCTCGAGCGACACGCGATCCCCCTTTCCGGGCACCCTCCCCAGCTCCGACAACACGAGCCCTCCGATCGTGTCGAAGTCCGGGCTCTCCGGCAGCTCGATCTCGAGCGCTTCGCTCAGCTCTCTCACCAGCGTGCGCGCATCCGCTTCCGCGAGGTTCGCGTCGATCTTCTTCAGGCGCGGCGTGCCTTCGCCGGGGTCGTGCTCGTCGGTGATGTCGCCGACCAGCATCTCGAGCACGTCTTCGATCGTGACGAGGCCGGCGGTGCCGCCGTACTCGTCCAGCACGATCGCGATCTGCAGCTTGTGGTGCTTGAACTCCTTCAGCAGGTCGCTGACCTTCTTCGAGTCGGGCACGAAGTACGGCTTCCGCGTGACGTCGCGCACGGGGCTCGCCTGCAGCCACTCGAGGTCGGTCAGTCGGTCGATGACGTCGCGCACGTAGAACACGCCGACGATGTGGTCGGCGTCGTCCTGCGCGACGGGCAGGCGCGAGTGGCCTTTCTCGGCCGCGAACAGCAGCGCGTCCTTCACGGAAACGGCGGCGTCGACCCAATCCATCTCGGTGCGCGGCGTCATCGCCTCCGACACCGCGACGTCCTGGAACTCCACGACCTTCTCGATCAGCTGCGCCTGGTCCTGCGCGACCGCGCCTTCGCGTTCGCCTTCCTCGACTGCGGCGATGATCTCCTCCGCGAACGCGCCGTCGAGCGTCCGCTGGTCCTGGCCGGTGACGCGTCCGAGCCAGCCTTTGAACCACAGCATCGGCTGTGCGAGCGGCGAGAGCAGGACGCCGAGGAGGTCGAGCGCGGGGAACAGGCGCGCGAGCACCGGCTCGACGCCGTGCGCCGTGATCACGCGCGGCAGGATGCGGCAGAACGGGACGATCCACGCCAGCGAGATGCCGATCGCGACGAGCGCCGCCACGACCCGCGACAGCCACGTCGCGAACAAGAGGTCGAGGTCGATGACCAGCAGCGCCTCGCACGCGACGCACGCGACCAGCACGCTCGCGCGCGTGCGCTCGATGCGGTCGCAGCAGCTCTCGATGCGCGCGCGTCGCGCTTCCGGGATCGCCTGCAGGAAGCGCGTGCGCGAGAACCCGTCGAGCGCGAAGCGGCAGTGCTGGAGGGCCGACGCCGCGAATCCGAGTCCGATCGCGACGAGGACGAGCCGCGACGTCTCGCCGGGGTCGGGCGACAACGCATCCGGCTCGATCAAACGCGGGCTCCGCTCAGGGCTTCGTCGGGCCGCGAATCATACCGGCGGGGGATTCCGCGGTCGTCGCGGCGCCGGCCGCGTCCGCGTCTTCGCGCGCGACCGCGGGGTGAACGGCCTTGATGCGGACCGAGTAGCGATGGCCGTGGCCGACCTCGGCGCGCGCTTTCAACGTGATCCCGTGGGCTTCCAGCTCTTCGCGGAACACGGCGCGCTCCGCCTTGCGGAGAGCGCGTGCGAACGGGCTCGACGCGCCGGCGCGCCGCTCGTCGCCGCGCGCTCGATGCGGCGGCCGCAGACCGGCGCCGTTGTCGTGGATGCGGATGCGGACCGACGCGCCGAACGGTTCGGTCGCGACGGTGAGCCGCTTCGGCGGCGGACCGTTGCGAAGGTGCGCGCGGCAGCGGCGGAACAGGCGGTTCAAGAGCCGTGCGAGCTGGCCCTCGTCGACGCGTGCTTGCGGCAGATCGTTCGCGAGCGACAACCGGACGTCGATGCCGGCGCGGCGGAAGTCCGGCGTCACGAGGTCGAGCGCTGCGACCACCGCGTCGTTCACGTCGATCGGCTCGACCGCGCGCGGCGCGGGGTGCAGGCGACGCATCTCGGACAGACCTTCGCGGACGACGATGAGCAGGCGCTTCAGCTTCGCGAGTCCGGGACGCACCTCGGCGCCGACGGCGGACGACGCGGGCGCGGCGCGCTCGAGACGTCGCAGCTCGGCGAGCGCCTGCTGCACCGGCTCGTGGAACGCGATGCTCGCGGCGCGGCCGACGGTCGCGGCCTCGGAGTCCGCGGAGCTCCGCGCGAGGCTTTGGCTCGAGCGGCGCAGCTCCTGCCACGCGTGGCGCAGCGAGCGCTCCTTCGATTCGAGCTTCGTGACCAGGCCGAGTCCGTGCACCGCGGTCGCGATGCGGTCGGCGACGGCGCGCAATCGTTCGACATCGCTCTCACGCGGGTCCGCGACACCTTCCAGGACGATCGCCCCGATCGGCCCGCGTGCGGCGGCGCCGACCGGTTCGGGCGGCCGCAGCGGGCACGACAGCGCGTCGGCGTCCGCGTCGTGCGCCGGCGCGCCGGACGCGAGCGTGGCGCGCGCGAGCTCCACCACGCCGCGGCCCAACGTCGCGGTGAGCGGGAAGATCGCGCGCACGACCGTCGCGCCGGGCGCGTCTGCGCGCTCCTCCTTCAGGTGCACCGACGCCGCGGTGAACGGCACGACGCCGTTCAGCCGCTCGAGCACGCGGACGAGCGCGATTTCGAGACGATCCGATTCGTGCAAGTCCGCGGTCACGTCGAGCAGGAAGCGCGACTCGGCGGCTCGCAGCTTCGACTCGCGCGCGCGCTCTTCGGCCGCCATCGCCGCCGCGCGCGTCCGCGCCAGGCGGCGGTCGCGCGCGAACGAATCGATCAGGAACAGCGTCACCAGCAAGAGGACGTCGACCGCGACGAACGGAGGCTCGAACCCCTTGCCGAACCGCGCCACGACTTCGGGCGCGATCGCGGGGTAGATGCCGACGAATCCGCCCGCGAACGAGAGCGGGACGAGCGTGCGGAGGACGGCGCGCGTGAGGTCTGGCGTGGGGACGCGAAGCAACGAAAGGACTCCCGCGTCGTCATCGGGAATCGTGGGGGTGCGCCTTGAGGGGCGGGGGGGCTTGGAGAGCGGGGGGCGAGGGAACACGAAGCACACAAAGAAGACACGAAGCGCGCCGCGATGGGCGGACGCGGGGTGCCTGGGTTTCGTCGGTGGCCGAGGACACGAAGCACACGAAGAGGTGCGCGCCGCGCCCGACGGACGGTGGTCGTGCTGGGGACGCGGAGGCGCCGGACTTCGTCCGGCGGTTTCCTGCGGGAGTCTCGCGCGCACGAGAGCCTCGGTTCGGGTCGCGTGCTTGTGGGACGTCTCGTGCTCACGCCTCTCGCGCGCGCGAGACTCCCGCAGGAAACTCGATCGCGCTTTGCGCGCTCGACCCCCGCTCGGGTTCTCGTCTCGTCCTGCGAGACAAGGACCGCA
>CAZOLL010000488.1:0-3654 GCA_964580365.1 uncultured Phycisphaeraceae bacterium | reverse complement strand
GGGTCGAGGCACAGCGGGTTCACGAACCCGCCGACCGGAAGGCCCGGCACCTTCGGCGCGAGCGACGCGAACAGGTAGGGCGTCTCGACGGCCGCGCCCGTGAACGTCATGCCGACGATGCTCTGCGGGTAGGGGACGGCGGCGTTGCCAAACGTCTGGTACTCAGTGTCGTTCGGCCACGCGAACCACGCGGCGAGGTCGCCGTGCGCGCCGAACGCGTGCAGCTTCCCGGCCGAGTCGACGAGCCACGCGACGTCGTCCTCGACCACCGGAGCGACGAGCGGCGCGCCGGTCGACGCGCCGGCGGGCGCGCTCCAGTCCGCGCGCTGCACGCTGTACGCGCGCCACTCCTTCGTCGCGCCCGTGCGCTCCGCGAGCAGCACGTTCTGCTTTGCGGTGAGCGTCGTCGCGAAGCCGGGTTGATAGGCCGGCGTGTGCCGATTGGCGCGTTCATCGAACACGTAGATCGCGTTCACGTTCGTTCCGGTCTGCTGCACGTTCGCGATCACGGAGTCTCCGGCGACGGTCGTGAACGCGGCGCCGGCCTCGAGCGGAGCGCTCGAGTTGAACCCGCCCCAACGTGCCGAGAACGCATTCAGCGTCTTCGCGCCCGCGGACGACGCGATCAGCTCGAACACCGCGTCTCCCATCGCGACGGAATAGGAAGTCGGCTGCGTCGTGGTGACGAACGAGTTCGTCACCGGGCTGTATCCGTACACGAGGTCGTTCGGGTCGTCGATCGCGACGAACTGGTGCGCGAAGTTCGTGGAGCCGGAAAGGTTGGTGTAGGACCGGGGTGCGCTGAAGCCGCCGCCGACGAGGCCGGAGAAGCCGTAGGCCTGGCTCGCACCCCAGTCCGCGACGATGACGTAGTCCTCCGCCGGTGCGAAGTAGAAGGTGCTCGCGAACGAGATGCTCGCCCAACCGAGGTGCGGGCGCGCGCCGATCACTTCGTAGTCCGGGTTCGGAGCGATGCCGCTGGTGATCAGGATCACGTTGTCCTGCATGTGCACGAGCGCCGCGACGGTGCGGACGAGGAGCGAGGCGACCCAGCGCCCGTCGTACGCGCTGAAGGCGCACGGCTTCCAGTTCGCGCCCGACGCGACCGCGACGTACGCGAGGTTGTGGCTGACCTGCGTCACGTTGCTCGGATCGAGCGCCGGCGACGCCGCAAACGTCCCGAGGACGCCGGAGAACGCCATCGCGACGTTCGTCGACGCGATGCGCGCGACGGCGACGTTTCCGTCGGCGATCGGCGTCTCGGCCGACGTGGTTCCGGCGACGCCTGCCCACACGCCGAGGCGCGCCGAGAAGCCGCGCAGCCCGGTCGTGGTGCGCAGGAGCGCGACGAAGCGCGAGACCGCGAGGTCATCCGCGAGCGTCGCGCTCACCGGCGTGTATCCGAACGAGTCCCACGCGTTGCACTGCGCGCTGTAGGCCCGCGCGAACTTCTTGCCCGGGCCGTTGCTGAAGATGAGCACGGCCACGTCGTCGCCGACGATTGCCGCGTCGAGCGGATCGCTGGTGGTGAACGCCGCGGTCTCGCCGCGACGTGCCGAGAAGCCGACGTAGCGGTTCGCGCCGTCGGTCGAAACGACGACGAAGTCCCCCGCGCCGAGGATCGTGTTGCCGGTCGCGGCGATCGTGTGGAAGCGGCGCGTCGTCGCGGAGAACACGCGCACGCCCGTGCCGTCGTCGTGCGCGACCAGCGCGCCCTGTCCGACGATCGGATTCGCGGGCTGCCAGACGATCGAGTCCCAGTTCGACGCGAAAGCGAGCGCGAGCGCGAGGATCGCGGGCGTCATCTTCTTCCTCCGGCGTCCCCGGGCCGCCGGACGCGGAGCGCGCCGCGGCCGAGAACGAACCCAGATCCGGCCCGGTGGCGTCCGATCTCGCAAGAAATCGGCGCGCTGATACCGTGGCCGCGCCGTCCACTTCTCGAGGTCGCTCCATGTCGTTCTCGACGCTCGTCTTGCTCGTCTCGCTCGTCCCGCTCGTTTTGTGCGGGCCGCCGGAACTTCCCGAGCCCGTCTCGAAGGCGATCTCGATCGCGGACGTCGCGGCGATCCGCGGACACTTGAAGTTCCTCGCCGATGACCGCTGCGAGGGGCGCGACCCCGGCTCGAAGGGCAGCGAGATCGCCGCGCAGTACCTCGTCGATCGGATGAAGGAGATCGGGCTCGAGCCGGGAATGCCGGACGGGACCTGGTACCAACCCGTGCCGCTCACCGGCATCGCGACGGACTTCGGCGCGTCGTCGGCCACGCTCGTCGCGAAGGGCGCGTCGTTCCCGCTCGTGTTCCGCGACGAATTCGTCGCGACGGACGAATCGCAAGAGGCGCGCGCGGACGTCGACGTGGACGTCGTGTTCGTCGGCTACGGCATCGCGTCCAAGTCCGAAGGGTGGGACGACTACAAGGGCGTCGACGTGCGCGGCAAGGTGCTGCTCATGCTCGTGAACGATCCGCCGTCGGACGACCCGAAGGTGTTCGGCGGCAAGGCGCTCACCTACGCGGGCCGCTGGACCTACAAGTACGAGGAGGCCGCGCGGCGCGGGGCGGTCGGCGCCATCCTCATGCACCGCGATTCGATGGCGGGGTACGACTGGAGCGTCGTGCGCAATTCGTGGGGGCGACCGCGCCCTTACGTGACCGGCGAAACCGACGGGCGCCTCAAGCTCGCCGCGTGGATCACGGAGCCGAAGCTGCGCGCCGTGCTGAAGCCGCTCGGACTCGACGTCGACGAGATGGTCGCGGCCGCGGGCAAGAGAGACTTCAAGCCGCGCCCGCTCGATCTCCGCGTGAAGGCGAGCCTCGTGTCGAAGCGCACCGACCTCGCCGCGGTGAACGTCCTCGGACTCCTCCGAGGCGGCGCGAAGAAGGACGAGGTCGTCGTCTGCACGTCGCACTACGACCACCTCGGCAAGCGCGCGGAGGACCCGGGCGACAACGTCTACAACGGCGCGCTCGACAACGCGTCGGGCTGCGCGGCGCTGCTCGAGGTCGCGCGAATGATGAAGTCGATGCCCGCTGCGCCCGCGCGCTCGGTGCTCTTCGCGTTCGTGACCGCGGAAGAGGGAGGCCTGAAGGGCTCCGAGTACTACGTGCTCCATCCGACTTTCCCGAGGGACAAGATCGCCGCGAACGTGAACCTCGACGGCGTCACTGTGAACGGAGTGCCGGCGGACTACTGCGCGATGGGCTTCGATCGTTCGACGCTGCGCCCGGTGATGGAGGAAGTCGCGAAGGAGTTCGACGTGAAGCTCACGCCGGATCCGAAGCCGGAGCTCGGTCACTTCTACCGGTCCGATCACTTCAACTTCGCGAAGGCGGGGATCCCGGTGCTGTACCTGACCGCGGGATTCACGTTCCGCGATCGGCCGCTCGATTGGGGGCGCGCGCAATCCGAGGAGTACCTGAAGCTGCGGTATCACAAGCCGAGCGATCAGTACGACCCGACGTGGGATCTGAAGGGCGCGGTGCAGACATCGAGGATGTGCGTGGACCTCGTTTGGCGGATCTGCGAGATGGGGGAGATGCCGCGGTATCTCGATGGAGATGAGTTCGCGGTCGCGCGGTGAAAGGCGTCGGACGCGAGGTCGACGCGGCGGCGGGGGCGAGAATCCCGCGATTCGCCCGAAGCGGAAGCGCCTCG
>CAZOLL010000487.1:0-3667 GCA_964580365.1 uncultured Phycisphaeraceae bacterium | reverse complement strand
CCCGCGAGCAGCACGAGCCGGCCCACGTCGAGCGCGAGGAACATCGCGGCGCTCGCGCGCCCGCGCGGGATCGCTGCACGCAGGCTCTGCGCGCGGAACGCCTCCGACGCGGCGTCGAACCGCTCGATCTCGCGGTCCTCGCGCGCGAAGCTGCGCACGACGCGGACGCCGGCGAAGTTCTCCTGGGCGGCGTTCGACAGGTCGGCGAGCAACTCCTGTTGGCGCTTCGCCTCGCGGTGCTGCGGCTCGGCGTAGTGGATCATCACCCAGGCGATGAACGCGAGCGGCACGAGCAGCGCGAGCGCGAGGCGCGGGTCCATCCAGACCAGGAAGGCCCACGCGGGCGGCAGGATGCACACCGCCTCGGTGATGTACATCATCCCCGGCCCGACGAACATTCGCACGGTCTCGACGTCGGAGGTGAGCCGCGCCATCACGTCGCCGGTGCGAAGTCGCTGGAAGTAGGTCGGCGGCTGCGTGAGCAAGTGGCGGTAGAGGTCGTCGCGCAGCTCGAGCTCGATGCCGCGCGACGCGCCGACCACGTAGTACCGCATCGCGAACTTCGCGACGCCCTTCGTGATCGCGAGCGCGATCACCACCGCGAAGTACTGCCACAACGGACGGTCGAGCGTGCCGTGCGAGAGCTGGTCGAGGCCGTGTCCGATGACGAGCGGCACGAACAGGTCGAGGCCGCGGGCGATGGGAATCGCGCCGAGTCCGAGGACGACTTTGGAGCGGTAGTGCGGCAGGTACCGGAGCACCCGCCGGAAGGGGCCGAGCATCCGCAGAGTCTATCGGCGAGCGCGGGGGATGGGACCGGGGCGGGCGTACGATGAAGGGAGCCCCGCCCGGAAACGGTTTCATCCCGGCATGACCGCGCTCCGCGGAAACTTCCTGCTCGCGTGCGTCCTGATCTGCGCTCCGGCGATCGCCGGCGTCCCGCCGCTGCCCGGCGTGCCCGTGCCGCCGGCGCCGTCGCACGAGAGCGACGACGACGCGTTCGCGAAGTGGTTCTGGCGCAACGGCGAACCCGTGCTCGACCTGCGCCGGCGGCTCGCTCCGAAGCCGGGCGAGCGCGGCTGGAGAGGCTGCTCGCGCGTCTCCGCGGCGAGCCGCGACTCGATCTTCGCCGCGCTCGGCGCGGCGCTCGCCGACGAGAAGCGGGACGCGGCCGTCGAAGCGCCGGCGCTCGTCGCGCTCGCGACGACGAAGGACGCGCGCGCGGCCGCGTTGCTCGTGAAGCGCGTCGCGACGCGCGACCTGGTCGTGCGCCGGCACGCGGCGCTCGCGCTCGGCATCCTCGACGACGCGCAGGCCGCGGGGCGGTTGATCGCGCTGGCGGCGGACTCGAAAGCGCCCGATCGCGCGCGCATCGACGCCGTGCTCGGCCTCGGCCTCGCGAACGACCCGGAGAGTCGCGCGTCGCTCATCGCAGGACTCGAGTCGAAGGCGCTGCTCGCGCTCGACGCTCCGACGCGCAACGCCGTGCTGCGCGCCGCCGGCGCCCGTCCGGACGCGGAGCTGCTCGCTCCGCTCGCGACGCTCGTGCAACGACGCGACGCGCTGCACCTCGACCAACGCACGGAGGCGCTCGTCGCGCTCGCGTTCGCGCGCCACGCCGGCGTGACCGAGCTCGAGTCGCTCGCGAGGCTTCTCGAAGACGACGACACCCTCGTGCGTCGCGCGGCCGCGATCGGCTTCGGCGTCGCGCTCGACGGCGCGAAGGAGTCGGGCCGCGAATGGGCGAAGCGGCTGGTCGCGCGCGCGGGCGCCGGCCGCGGCGCCGAGAGCGACGTCGTCGCGCGGTCGTTCGCGCTCGCGTCGCTCGGGCGCATCGGTGGCGCGGACGTTTCGGCGTGGCTCGCGCGGCGGTTCGATCCCGATCCGAGGCCATCGGGGCCATCGGGGCCGTTCGTGCTGCCGAAGAAGATCCACCTCGACGAAGCCCTTTCCGGCGGGCCGTTCGTCGCGTTCGCGCTGGGCCGCGCCGGCGACGCGGGGCCGAACGGGGCGTGGCGCACGCGGCTCGCGAAGGAGTTCGCCGACCGGGACGCGCAGCACTTCCGCGCGGCGGCCGCGCTCGGCATCGGGCTCCTGAAAGGCGGCGACGATGCGGCGGCGAAGCGCATCGTGAAGGAGCTGCGCGCGACGAAGAACCGCGACTTCGCCGCGTGGCTCGCGCTCGCGTGCGGTCTCTCCGGCGCGACGTCCGCCGTGAAGCCGTTGCGCGAGCTGATCGAGGAGCGCTCCGGCTCCGACGCGAGCGCCGTCCCGTGCGCCGCCGCCGCGCTCGTGATGCTCGGCGACGCATCGGTCGAGGCGCTCTTGCTCGCGCGCCTCTCCGCGAAGAATGCATCGGGCGCCGAGACGTCGTCCGTCCTCCTCGCGCTGTCGATGGTCGGCGACGACGCGTGCGTGCCGGCGATCGAAGCGATCCTGAAGGACGAACATCGCGACGCCCTCTCGCGCGCCGCCGCCGCGCAGGCGCTCGGCGAGCTGGTCGACCCGGACCCCCTGCGCCGCACGTCCCGCTACCGCGTCGACCACGACGACTCGCTCGACCCGACCGAACTCCTCGAAGGCGGACTCGCCACGATCCTGTAATTGCCGCGTCCCGGCACGGGCACGGGCACGGGCACGGGCGCGCTCCCGCTCCCGTCCCGCCTCCGATCCCCGCCCGGCATCGGCTCGAACCAACCCGGCGCGACCCGTCCCTCGGCCCGGACAAGATCCGCCTCGGCCCACCCGGGAGACCGCAGCATGTCGTCCGCTTCCCTCACTCGCGCCGCTACCTCGTTTGCATGCACCGTCGCGTGCACCGCGGCGGCGTCTCTCGCGCTCGCCCAACCGGCGCCGCCGCTGCAATCGGGACTGATGGTCTCCGGGTACACCGACCAGGCGCTGCACGTGTTCGACCAGTCGACCGGCGCTCCGATCACAAAGGTGCCCGGCATGAACGGCGCGCAGTCGCAGCGCTACGCGCCCGACGGCTCGCTGCTCGTCTGCCTCGAGGAGCTGAACGAGGTGGTGCGCTTCGACGGCGCGACGGGCCAGCTCCTCGGCCGCCTCGTGTTCGACGATCTCGCCACTCCGGCGATCGACGAGACGGGCGGGCTCGCCGGCCCGACTTCGGCCGTGGTCGGCCCCGACGGCAAGCTCTACGTCGCGTCGTTCGACTCCGACGCGGTGCTGCGTTACGACGCGACGACCGGCGCCTTCCTCGGCGCGTTCGTCGCCGCCGGAGCGAACGGGCTCGACGGCCCCGACGCCGGCATGGCGTTCGGCCCGGACAACCGGCTGTACGTGCCGAGCTTCAACGGCAACCAGGTGCTGCGCTTCGACGGCGCGACCGGCGCGTTCGTCGACGTGTTCATCCCGGCGACGGTCGGCCCGCTCTCGCGTCCGCGCATGCTGCGCTGGCGGTCCGACGGCCGGTTGTTCGTGACGAGCTGGGGCAACGGGCGCATCAACACCTACGGGCTCGACGGCGGGTTCAAGGGACTGTTCGCGGTCGCCGCGACGCCGACCGGCCTCGTGTTCGAGCCGGGCACCGGCGACGTGCTCGTGACCAGCGACAACAAGAACCGCGTGCAGAAGTTCGATGGCGCGACCGGTGCGTCGCTCGGCCTGCTCGTTCCCGCCGGCAGCGACGGCTTGAACGGCGCGA
>CAZOLL010000486.1:0-3671 GCA_964580365.1 uncultured Phycisphaeraceae bacterium | reverse complement strand
AACGTCCGATAATCTATATTCTGTTGTGATGGGGACGTCGTTGGACGAGCGATCGGCGCCGGTCCGATCGCTGGGACCCGTCACGCGCCTTTGGCTTTCGCTGCGGTTCGCGACTTCGTCATCGCGTGAGCCGTCTCGACCAGCGCGGCCCATTGGCGATGGAAATCATGCTCTTCGACTCCGAGCGGGCTCTTGAAGAAGCACGCCAGATGTCGCTGCGGACCGCGAGCGCCGTCGCGGTGCGCCTGGGCCATGAACCGCGCGAGGTCGATCACCAGCGGCGCGGCCAGGATCGAATCGCAACCCTGCCACGTGAACTGGAGCGACATCGGGAAGCCGAGAAAGCCCTCGAAGTGGACGAAGTCCCACGCGGTCTTCAGGTCCTTCAGCGACGGGACGAAGTCGATTCCGACGTGCGTGTGGAGCGGATACCCGAGGATCGACGGCAGGGCGCGATCCTTCGATTGAACCTTGGCGCGGCGATGGGCGTCCTCCGAGAGAACCTCCCCATCGCGATCCCCGAGGATGTTGTATCCCTGCCAACTCAACACGCGAAGTTGCCGGTGGCGGAACATCGGCGCGAGCGACGTCTTCACCAAAGTCTCTCCCGTCTTGCCGTCGCTGCCCGCGACGGGAAGGCCCGACGACTCGGCCGCGGCCACCACGCCCGGTGCGAGCGCCGCATTGGACGCCGTGAAGTTCACGTATGGACAGCCCGCGCGGATCGCCGCGGCGGAATACAGCAGACTGGCGCGCACGGCGTCGGCGCGGTCGGACGCGAGGATCGCGTCCAGAGCGGCTGCCGAATCGATCGACGCGGCGGTCTCGAGCGGCGGCTCGGTCGACGCGACGTTGATCACGATGACGCGTTCGAGGTCGTGTCTCGCGGCGAACGCCTTCAAATCGCGCTCGATCGCATCGACTTGAGCGCGCAAGGATGCGCGCGGCATCGAACGGTTCTCTGCGGCGAAGCGATCCACCGCGGGTCCGCAATTGACCGCCGTGCCCGGCCGAATCTCGCGGCTCACGGCGACGAGTTCCGCGCGGAGTCCATCGACCAATGCGCGCGGAATCGACCCGTTCTCACTGGCGATTTGCTCGGCGCTCGACACGAGGTCGCCTTCGCGAACGTCGTGACCGCCAAACACGATCGAATCGAGTGACGACAGGTCGAGCCCTGCGAACTCCGCAGCGTCCGACACGAGCCCGATTCTCTTCGCGAGCCCCTTTCGTACCGCGAGCGTGCCGGCAATCACGGTCGTCGCGAGGCCGCCGAGCGCCCCCACCAACCACACACCGGTCTGTCGCTGCGTCATCACGTTCTCGCGCGAGTCGAAACCAGGATTCTACGGGCGCGAATCGCACCGTCGACACTGCCGGGAAGTGGATCGCGATTGGCGCACACGAAATTCGAACAACCTTGAACCACGTACTAAGTTTGGTAGCTTTCCCCAATTCATCCACACGGTGTTGTGGCGGGCAGGCCTCTGGCCTGCGCACCGAAGGAGAAGAAGATGAAGCCCGTCTCGTTAGTTCAGGCGCTTCGGCGAGCGACCCGGGAGGACAAGGTCCAGGTCGAGTTCCGCGATGGGAAGCGCGTTCAGGGCGCGATCTTGTTCAACGAAAGCAAAGGCGTGGGAAAGGTGATCAACGTGGAGGAGGAGATCTCCGTCGACTTCCACCTGGAGCAGATCGCCTCCGTTCACGTCTGATCGACCGTTCCGGTCGAGGTCGTCGGATTGCCGGCGCGCGGGACGCCGGCCCGTGCCGTATTCGCGCTGTGCAAGTCACGAATCGGGATTGGCCGGCGTGCCCCGAGCCGACGCCGCATCCGACAGCCCGCACAATCGTCGATAAAGAGTTCGGCGTGTGAGCCCGAGCCGACGCGCTGCGTCGGCCTTGTTCCCGCGCGATAGTTGCATCGCGTCCCGGATGGCATCCGCCTCGACGCGCTCGAGGCGTTCGCGGATCGGCGCCGAGGTCGGGGGGCGGCGGGGCACGCCGACTCGAGAGATCCCGTGAACGAAGCGGAACGCACTGGGCGTGACTTCCGGCCCGTCCGACAGCGCCACGGCTTGGCGAATCTCCTGGACCAGCTCACGCACGTTTCCCGGCCAGGGATACGCGAGGAGCGCATTAACCGCGTCCGGCGAGAATGTCGGTTCGGGGCGTCGGAGGCGCCCCGCTTCCTCCTTCGCGACGCGGCTCGCAAGGTCCATCAAGTCTGGATGGCGCTCGCGCAGCGGAGGCACCTCGATCACCGCGCCGCGAATGCGATCCAGCAGGTCGGGGCGGAACAGGCCGTGCGACGCGAGCACCTCGAGGTCGCACGAGGTGGAGGTGATGAGTCGGAAGTCGACGCGCTGAACCGCGGACGAACCGATCCGGCGGAATTCGCCGGTCTCGAGCACGCCGCATAGCGCCGCCTGCGCGGTCGGCGTCAAGTCGGCGACCTCGTCCAGGTGGAGCGTCCCGCCTTCGAGCTCGTCGAACAAGCCGTCTCGGGAACTGGACGCGCCCGTGAATGCGCCGCGAACGTGCCCAAACAACTGACCCATCAAGAATGGTTCTCGAAGCGTCGCACACGCCTGCGAGATCATCGGTCGTTCGGAACGAGGCGAGTTGAGGTGGATCGCCCTGGCGACGTTCGACTTTCCCGCGCCGCGCTCCCCGACGATCAGAACTGGAAGCGTCGAGCGAGCAAGTTTGCGAAGCCGCGACAACAGGGCGACGACTCGAACGGACGATCCGAGCAGGCCGGCGCGGACCGTAACGTCGTCGCGACCGTCCCGAAGGAGTCCGGTGATCGACTCCCCGGCGGCGGCTTTCTCCCGGTCGAGTGCGGACTTCGACGCCTCGGTGTTCATCGGACGCAGTCTCCGGCGGACGGGAATCGTGCGGCGCCGAACCACCTCGCGCTACTCGGGTGTAACGCTCGGCGCTCGATCCCTCAATTGCCGCGGGCTCGATCGGGTCACATGCCATTTCGCGAATTGTTGCCTTGGACCTGCAGGACCGCGTTGGACGCGCGGTTCTCGTCACGCCGTCTTGCGCCGGCGCGGCGCGCCGAATTCATTTCGCGACAGCGGCATGGCGCTTGCCTGCGCAGGGTCGCTCGTTACGCTGGCGAGAGTCGCGTGATCCACTCGCACGCCAAGGCCAGGGCGATACGAAAACGCGCTTCCGAACCTCGGAGATCGAACATGCGAAAACTGATGCTTGCCGTTTCGATGGCGGGCGGGCTCTTGCTCGCCGCAGCCGGAGATGCGAGTGGCCACGGCGGTCAATACCGCGGGCCTGGTGACACCGTTCCGCCGTCCGAGGGCCCCGGCCCCGGCACCGGCGGTCCCGGCACGGGTGGCCCCGGCACTGGCGGACCCGGTGGCGGCCCGACCACCCCGGGTGGCGGACGAGGCCCGACGACCCCGGGCGGCGGCGGCCCCCAGGGCCCCGGCGGCGGTGCCGGCGGCGCGCGCGGCCCGGTGACGGGCGGACGCGGCGCGGGCGGCGGCCGCAAGAACGCCGGCGGCGGCGAGGGGTTCGAGCAGTGGCAGTTCTGGTGGGAGAACAACACGGATCGGTACCTCGCGCGTCGCACCGACGGGTCGCAGCTCGCAGTGAGCCGATCGACCCGGCGGCCGCCGTGGGACGAGATCGAGAACCAGATCCTC
>CAZOLL010000485.1:0-3676 GCA_964580365.1 uncultured Phycisphaeraceae bacterium | reverse complement strand
AGTCCGATCCATGCGGTCCTTGTCTCGCAGGACGAGACGAGAACCCGAGCGGGGGGCGATCGCGCACAGCGCGATCGAGTTTCCTGCGGGAGTCTCGCGCGTGCGAGAGCCGTCAGCGAGAGACGTCCCGCAATCACGGGGACCAGTTCAAGGCTCTCGTGCGCGCGAGACTCCCGCAGGAAACCGCCGGACGAAGTCCGGCGCCCCCGCGTCCCCAGCACGCCCGGCGTCCATCGGACGCGGCGCGCACCTCTTCGTGTGCTTCGTGTCCTCGGCCACCGACCGCCGCCCGCGCCACGTGCCCTCAGTACCCCGGCGACTCGTCCTTCAGCAATCGCGTCGCGATCACCACCTGCTGGATCTCGGACGTCCCTTCGTAGATCCGCAGCGCGCGCACTTCGCGGTAGAGCCGTTCGACGACGGAGCCGACCAGCACGCCCTGGCCGCCGAAGATCTGCACCGCGCGGTCGATGACGCGTTGCGCCGCTTCGGTCGCGAACCACTTCGCCTCGGACGACTGGCGCGTGTCGGCGGCGCCGGTGCGGTCGAGCGTGTTCGCCGCGCGGTAGACGAGGAGCGACGCGGCGTCGACGTCGGTCGCCATCGCGGCGAGGTGCGCCTGCACGAGCTGGAACGCGCCGATCGGTTGGCCGAACCCGCGGCGCGTCTTCGCGCGCTCGATCGACTCGGCGAGGGCGCGGCGCGCGAGGCCGAGCGCGGCGGCGCCGACGGTCGGACGGAAGACGTCGAGCGTCGCCATCGCGATCTTGAAGCCGTCGCCCTCCGCGCCGAGGCGCGCGGACGCGGGGACTCGGCAGTTCTTGAACTGCAGCGTGCCGATCGGATGCGGCGCGATGAGCTGCTGCCGCTGCGTCACCACCAGGCCGGACGTGTTGGCCGGCACGGCGAACGCACTGATGCCGCGGTGGCCCGCGGCTCGGTCGGTCTTCGCGAACACGGTGTAGAAGTCGGCGACGCCGGCGTTCGAGATCAGGCACTTCACGCCGTCGAGCTGGTAGCCGTCGGCGGTCTTCGTCGCGGTGGTCGTCATCGCCGCGACGTCGGAGCCTGCATCGGGCTCGGTCAGGGCGAACGCGGCGATCGCTTCACCGGTTGCGACGCGCGGCAGCCAGTAACCGCGCTGCTCCGGCGTGCCCGCGAGCGCGATCGGCGCGGCGCCGAGCCCCTGCATCGCGAACATCACGTCGGCAAAGCCGGACGCGCGCGCGAGGTTCTCGCGGACGATGCAGATCGCGCGGCAGTCGTGCCGGCGCGGGGAGGCCGCGGAACCGGACCCTTCCGGAATGCTCCAGCGCAAGAGGTCGGAGTCGCGGAGCACGGCGAGGAAGCGCCGGGCCTGCACGTCTTCGGTGCCGCCCTCGGATTCGATCGGCTCGATGCGGTCGCGCGCGCACTCGCGGACCACGCTCTCCAGCGCGGCGTGGTGGTCGTCGAAGTCGACGCCGAGGCGCTCGATCATCGCGCCTCGCCCCGCTTGTAGAACACGGCCTGCCGCTTCGGCTTCGCGGTGAACGCGTCGAAATACTCGCGGTAGTCGGGGTGCTTCATGCAGATCGACTGCGCCTGCGCCTCGGCCTCGAGCGCCTGCTCGAGCGACATCGACGCCTCGCTCTCGAGCATCTGCTTCGTCATGCGCAGCGCGAACGCGGGGCCGTCGCGCAGCTTCTCGGCGAGCGCGCGCGTCTCGCCGGCGAGCCGGTCCTTCGGGACGACCTTGTGGTACAGGCCCGCGCGCTCCGCGGCCGCGGCGTCGACGAAGTCGCCGAGCATCAACAGCTCGGTTGCTCGGCCGAAGCCGATCACGCGCGGCAAGAGGTACGCCGCGCCCATGTCCGCCCCGGCGAGCCCGACCTTCGTGAACAAGAAAGCGATGCGCGCCTCGTCGCACGCGATACGGAAGTCGGATGCGAGCGCGATCACCGCGCCGGCGCCGGCGACGACGCCGTTCAACGACGCGACGATCGGCGTGCGGCACTCGCGCATCGAGCGGATCAGGTCGCACGTCATGCGCGTGAAGTCGAGCAGGCCCATCGCGTCGCGCGAGAACAGCGCGCCGATGATGTCGTTCACGTCGCCGCCGGTGCAGAAGGCGGGGTCGGCACCGGTGATGACGACGGCGCGCACCTCGGGGCGCTCGTTCAGCGCGCGGAAGGTGTCGCGCAGCTCGGCGTAGACCTCGAACGTCAGCGCATTGCGCTTGTCGGGCCGCGACAGCGTGATCGTCGCGATCGCGTCGTCCTCGACGTAACGGAACGATCTCGGGGCCGGTTTCTCGCTCATCGCTTGCTCCGCGGCACGGCCGCCGTCGCTTCGATCTCGACCTTCGCGCCCGGCTCGAGCAGGCGCTTCACCTCGACGAGCGCCATCGCCGGGAAGTGCTTGCCCATCCGCGCGCGGTACGCGGCGCCGACGTCCTTCACGCGCGCGACGTAGTCGTCCTTGTCGGTGACGTAGATCACGAGCCGTGCGACGTGCTCCGCCGCGCCGCCCGCGTGACGGACGACGGCGAGCACGTTGTCGAGCGCTCGCGCGAACTGCTCGGCGAAGTCGCTCGAGACGATCTTCTGCGCGGAATCCCACGCGATCTGACCGGCGACGAAGAGGAGGTCGGAGTCGCCGCGCACGAGGACGCCGTTGCTGTACCCCTTCGGCGCGCCGAGCGACTCGGGATTGATCGGCTCGAGCGGCATCAGTTGAAGGTCTCGCCGCCGCAGACGTTGATCGCCTGGCCGTTCACCGCGGACGCGGCGTCGGACGCGAGGTAGAGCACGGCGCCCGCGACTTCTTCGGGAGTGACCAGCCGGCCTTGCGGGTTCACGGCGGTGATCGCCGCGCACGCGTCGGCGGCGGAGCGGCCGGTCTTCGCGACGATGTTCGCGACGGCGCGCTCGGTCATCGGCGTGTCGACGTAGCTCGGGCACACGGCGTTCACGGTCACGCCCTTCGATGCGACCTCGCGTGCGAGAGCCCGGACCAGGCCGAGCACGCCGTGCTTCGCGGCGCAGTACGCCGAGACGTACGCGTACCCGACGCGCGCCGCGGTGGACGCCGTCACGATCACGCGGCCGCGCTTCTTCTCGAGCATGGGCGCGAGGAACGCCTGCGTGACGAGGAACGGACCCGTGAGGTTGACCGCGAGCATGCGGTCCCACGTCGCGCGGTCGGTCTTCAAGAACGGCGCGCTCTCCGCCTGCCCCGCGTTGTTCACGAGGATCTCGACGTCGCCGAGCGCGCGCTTCACGGAGTTCGCGAGCGACGAGACCTCGGAGGCCTCGGTCACGTCGCAGAGGAACATCGCGCTGTCGTCCTTCTTCGTGCTCGCGGCGCGGACGCGCGCGAGCGTCTCGTTCAGGCCTTCCGGGTTGCGCCCCGCGCAGGCGACGCGGGCGCCGCGCGCGGCGAGGGCGACAGCGATGGCGCGGCCGATGCCGGACGACGCGCCCGTGACGAGCGCGACGCGCCCGTTGAGTTCTGGAGCGGACATGCGGCCGGAATGCTACCGGCCCGCCCGCGGGCGCGAAACGCGGCGATATCCTGTGCGCCATGACCGCGGCCGCCGCGACCGAAGTCGACACGAAGGAAGACACGACGACCGTCACCGCGCGGCCGTGGAACGTCGTGCTCTACAACGACGACTGGCACGCGTTCGACGAGG
>CAZOLL010000484.1:0-3678 GCA_964580365.1 uncultured Phycisphaeraceae bacterium | reverse complement strand
TCGCCTTGCAGGACGCTCATGACGCGTCACTCCTTCGATTGAGAGTTCTCGCCGCGCCGCGCCGCGGAGCGCGGCTGATGGCGCAACCGTCGCGACGAGCGGTAGGGATAGACGTCGAGCACTTCGCCGCGCGCGTGCAGCTCCTGCATGCGCGTCCAGAACGCCGGTCCGAGCAGCTCGGCGTGATGCTCCAGGAAGACGGCGAGCAGTTCGGGCGGAAGGCCGAGGAACGACCGGAATTCCTCGGGGAAGATATCGCGCTCGCTCACGTAGAACCAAGGCTCGGCCGAGGTCTCCTCGCCGTCGTCGCGGGCCGCCGGCAGCGGGCGGAAGCGGCACTCGTCGAGGCGGCACAGCTCGTCGTAGTCGTAGAAGATGAGCCGCCCGTGGCGCGACACGCCGAAGTTCTTGAGCAGCATGTCGCCGGGGAAGATGTTCGTCGCGGCGAGGTCGCGCAGCACCTGCCCGTAGTCCACGACGGCGTCTCGCGCCGCGTCCGGGTCGGCCTCGCGCAGGTACACGTCGAGCGGCCGCAGCCGGCGCTCGGTGTAGAGGTGCGAGATCACGACACGGTCGCCCTCGGCGCGCACGCGCTCGGAGCAGCTCGCGAGCAGCTCGTCGAGCAGCGCGGCGTCGAAGCGCGCGCGGTCGAACGCGAGGTGCTCGAACTCCTGTGCGTCCACGAGGCGGCCCGCGCGGTCGTGGCGGAACACGAGCCGGTACTTCGCGCGCACTTCCTCGTGCGTCACGGTCTTCGGCGGCAGGAAGCGGTCGCGGATGACCTTGAAGACGACGTCGAAGCGCGGCAGCGTGAACACGGCCATCACCATGCCGCGCTGGCCGGCGGCGACCTCGAAGCGGTCGTCGCTCGTCTCGAGGTGGTGGAGGATCGAGCGATACAGCTCGGTCTTGCCGTGCTTGTTCCAGCCGATCGCGTTGTACAGCTCGGCGAGCGGCTTGCGCGGCATGATCGAGCCGAGGAACTCGACCATCTCGCGCGGCCGCTCCATCTCGACGAGGAAGTAGCTGCGCGCGAAGCTGAACACGACGCTCACTTCGTCGGCGGTGAGCAGCACGGCGTCGGTGACGATGCCGCCGCCGGGATTGCGGAGCGCGAGCAGGAACGGCACCGCTCCCGAGTCGGTGAGCAGCCGTCCGACGACGTACGCCGCCTTCGAGCGGAAGAACACCGGCCGCCCCAGTTCGAGGCCGCGCACGCTCGACTCGAGGTGGTTCCGCGCGACGGCCGCGGCGATCAGCGCCGCGTCGCCCTCGGCGTCGCGCCACGGCGTCTCGAACGCGTACGCGTCGAGCACGTCGCGGAACATCGCGACGAGCGTGCCGCGGCGCTCGAAATGCCGCCGCAGCCGGTCGCCGGCGTGAAGCGGCGCGCGCACGTCGCCCGCCGGCGAAACGAACTCGACGCCCGGGTCCACGCCGACGGTCTGGAAGATGCGCCGCGTGCAGCTGTTGAAGAACGTCTCGGCCACCTCGACGTCGCCGCGGCCCTCGACGATCGCGGCGAACTTCGCGCGCAGGTCGCTCCAGGTCGCGCGCTCGTTCAGCCGTTCGCCGAGCCGCGCACGCAGCGCGTCGAGCCCTTCCTGCACGGCCGCGTTGTAGAGGTCGAGCCGCCGCGCGGTGTCGCGCTGCACCGCCTGCCAGTCGGCCTGCTCGAAGTGCCGGCGCGCCTCGCGCACCAGCTCGAGCTGGCGCGCGAGGTAGGCGTCGAACGCTTCGACGATCAGGCCGGCATCGGTCACGGGGCCACGGTGACGGACGGTATCGTGTCGAAGTGGAGCGGCGGCAGCTCGTCGTCGATCAGGTACTGGAACTGCTCGCGGACTTCCTCGAGCGACAGCCCGACGGTCGCGGCGAACTTCGCCAGTTCGTGCGCGTCCTCGAAGTCGTCCCGGCGCAGCCGGATCATGTAGCGCCGCGCGATCGCGTAACGCGCCGACGTCACGTCCACGAGGCGCACGCGCGGCCGGCCCGTCGTCGGGTCCACGAGCTGCGCGAACGGCACCGGAACGAACGCGCCGGCCTGCATCGTCACGACGACGCCGTGCCCGCCCGACAGCAGGAACTTGGACGCGCAGTAACCGAGGTCGCGCGAGTAGTCCATGTCGAACGCGATCGGATCGGCGCAGCGCAGCTCGTAGCCGACGTTCTTCGCCACGATCGTCGTCTTGAGCCCGAAGTCCTTGAGGCGCTTCTCGACCTCGCCTTTCAGGATCTCGCCGATGTTCACTTCGGCGATGCGCAGGTGACCGTGCGCGTCGCGCTCGGTCTCTTCCAAGTGCTCGAGGTCCTTGGGATCGATGTCGAGCACGACGCCCTCGGCGATCACCGCGACGCCGTCGCGCCGGCCGTAGTTGAGTCGCTTGATGATCGCGCCGACGAGCGTGTCCACGAGCGTCTTCAGGCGGATCGGGCGCTTGCGGAACTCCTCGGGGATCAGCGTGAGCGTCGTGCCGGCGGCCTTGCCCATGCCGAGCGCGAGGTGACCGGCCTTGCGGCCCATCGCGATGACGAAGTACCAGCGCGACGTCGTCTTCGCGTCCACGAGCAGGTTCTTCAGGATCTCGACGCCGACGTGACGCGCGGTCTGGAAGCCGAACGTGTCCACGTGGGGCGGCAAATCGAGGTCGTTGTCGATGCTCTTCGGCACGTGCACGACCTTGATGCGCCCCTGCGACTGCTGGTCGAGGCGCAGCGCCGAGAACGCCGTGTCGTCGCCGCCGATCGTGATGAGGTCGGTCACGTTCATCCGCAGCAGCGAGATGATCGTGTTCTCGAGGTACTCGGGCTTGGTCGTGGGGTTCGCGCGCGCGATGCCGATGTACGACCCGCCGCGGAAGTGAATGCGGCTCACCGCCTCGATCGTCAGCTCCCGCACGCGGTCCACCTTGCCGTGCATGAGCTGCTCGAAGCCGTCCTCGATGCCGACGACCTCGACCCCTTCCACTGCGGCGCGGATCGTGGCCGCGCCGATCACCGCATTGATCCCGGGGGCGGGCCCGCCGCCGACGAGGATCGCGAGTTTCTTCCGATGCGTCATGACGATGCTCCTGGTTGAAGAGACTGCGCGATTGTTGGGTCGTCGGCGCGCGAGGTCAAGCGCGCGGGCCCGCGGCGCGCGCCGACGTTTCATGCGTTTTTCATCGGCTGGTTCGCGGTGCGTGCGCTCGCTACGATGCGGCGCGTCCGCCGTGCTCACGCGAGGGAGGAGCGTCCATGTCCGATTGCCTGTTCTGCCGCATCGTCCGCGGCGAGATTCCCGCGCACAAGGTCGCCGAGAGCGCGCACGCGCTCGCGTTCCGCGACATCCAGCCCCAGGCGCCGACGCACGTGCTCGTGATCCCGAAGTCGCACGTCGCCGATTCGGCCGCGGCCCTCGGCGCTTCGAACGGCGCGCTGCTCGGAGAGCTGTTCGCGCTCGCCGCCGACGTCGCGCGCGCGGAGAAGCTCGAGCGCGGCTGGCGGCTCGTCACGAACGTCGGCGCCGACGGCGGCCAGTCCGTCCCGCACCTGCACTTCCACCTGCTCGGCGGGCGCGCGCTCCAGTGGCCGCCGGGCTGAGGCCGGCGCGACGCTGAAAAAAAAGAGGGGCGCACGCCATGCGTGACCACCGTGCTGGACATCACCCACGGCGGGTTGACGACGTGCGCCCCGGGT
>CAZOLL010000483.1:0-3688 GCA_964580365.1 uncultured Phycisphaeraceae bacterium | reverse complement strand
ATCGAGAGCTTCAGCTCGGGCAGCGGCTCGGTGCCGACGTTGAAGCTGCCGAACTCGACGGGCTTCTTCAGCTCTGCGATCTCCGCGTCGGTGAAGTCCGCGAAGCGGCGCAACGTCGCGGGCTCGACGTCGTCGGGCAAGAGCACGCGCTTCTCCACCTCGTAGAGGAGGCTCGCGGGTGACACGTTTCGCGAACGCGTGTCGTAGGAGAACGGGATCACGCCGTTCGCCGTCTTGAACGTCTTCGACATCCGCAGCCGCGAGTAGGTCACGTGATCGGAGACGATCGCACCCTCGATGCTCTCGGCGGGCCACGTCGCCCACAGGCCGACGATGCCGCTCTTCACGCCGGCGTCCGACAGGATGTTCCACAGCGCGGGCCGCCGGCGATGGCCGGACGCGCTCGCGACCTGCTTGTTCGGGTCGTTCGGCATCGGCATCGTGAAACCGGTGATGCCGTGCTCCGGCGGCGGGAAGCCGGTGACGAGAGTGGTCCACAACGACGCGGAGATCCAGCCGTCCGCGACCGGCGACTCGAGGTGGCCGCCGCCGGCTTTGGCGAGGAAGCGCGCGAGGTTCGGCATCTTGCCCGCAGTGACGAGCGGGCTGATCACCGCTGTGTTCGCGCCGTCGAGGCCGAGGACGATCACCTTGTATCCGCTGGGTCCGCGACCTCCGGTCTTGCTGCACGTGCCCATCGCGAGCGCGAGAGCGAGCGGCAGCGCGACGAAGAGCGCGGAGCGGAGCCTCATGAGTCCTGGTCCGCCGAGCCCTCGAACAGCGGCTCGCTCCTCTCGAGGCGCGGGCCGGCCGCGTCGATCACGGAGAACTCGTCGCCGCCCGACTTGCCTTTCCACATCGTCGCGGAGCCGTACGTGCCGTCCCTGCGCAACGCGTAGAACGTGAGGTCGAACGCCGGCTTGTTGTTCTTGCCGACGAAACCGCGCGGGATCGCGTGATCGGCGACGCGCTTCATCACGATCTTGCACGCTTCGGCCGGCGTCTTTCCGTCGGCCATCAGGCGCACCATCGAGAACGCGGCGCAGTTGGCGATCGCCTCCTCGCCGCGGCCCGTCGCGCCGGCGGCGCCGATCTCGTTGTCGCAGTACATCCCCGCGCCGACCACCGGCGAGTCGCCGACGCGGCCGGGGATCTTCCACGAGAGACCGCTCGTGGTCGTGCCCGCGGCGAGGTCGCCGTTCCCATCGAGCGCCGACATGTGGATCGTGCCGTGGGTCCACGCGTTCTTCCACGCATCGGGCGTCTCGCCTTCCGGTGGCGCCACCCAGTCGTCGTTCGCGCTCAGCTTGCGCTTCCAATCGAGCCACATCGCGCGCGCCTCGGGCGTGAGCAGCTCCTGCTGCGGGAAGCCGAGCTCGAGGCCGAACTTTCTGGCGCCCGCGCCGACGAGGAACGAGTGGCGCGTGTAGCGCATCACGCACATCGCGAGGCGCGCGACGTTGACGATGTCCTCGACCGCCGCGACGGCGCCGGCCTTGTGCGTCTTGCCGTCCATCACGGACGCATCGAGCTGCACCACGCCTTCCTCGTTCGGCAGGCCGCCGAGGCCGACGCTGTGGTCGTCCGGGTTCTCCTCGACGACGCCGAGTCCCGCGACGACGGACTCGAGCGTCGCGAACGAGCGCTTCGCGTGCTCCGCGTCCGACAGCATCGCGAACGTGGTCTCGAGCGCCGTGCGCCCGGCCTTGTCCTTCAGGAGGCCGTTCTTGCTCGCGATCGCCACCGGACCGCGGCGCCCGGCGGCGACCACCGCGTTCGACGCGTTCGGAACGGCGGCGCACGCGAGCGCGGCCTGCGGGAGGGCGGCGGCGGCCGCGACGCCCTTGATGAAGGTCCGGCGGGAGAGCTCGGTCATGCGGGGCTCCGGGCGCGCGGTCTCGCGCGCGACCGGAGGATCATACGGCGCGAACGGCGCGGTTCTTTGCGGTCGCGCGACCTCAGTCGAGGCCGATCGGGATCCAGAACAGGGTGAGCGTGCTCTTCCCCTCCTCCTCGCGATGGCCGAACATCCACAGCGGCCCGTACCACTCGGAGATCTTCGGACCGGTCGTGCGGGAGAAGAGCGGGAAGAGGCGCGTCACGGTGTTGCCGCCGTCGACCTCTGCG
Organism: uncultured Phycisphaeraceae bacterium; assembly: GCA_964580365.1. GTDB lineage: Bacteria > Planctomycetota > B15-G4 > B15-G4 > JADJEK01 > CAZBOK01. Next base: position 1,561 of record CAZOLL010000483.1, on the reverse strand, counting down.
CCCGGCGCGCCCTCGCGCGGCGCGCGGTGGTAGTACAGCGACCACGGCTCGTTCGCGAACAACGTGAGGAAGCGCGTCTCGTCGGCGGCGCCGTTGTCGGTGGTGTGGAAGACGTTGATCAGCCGGCCGACCGCGCCGCCGAAGTCGATCGTCGAGCCGGGCACGTCGCGGTCCTTCTCGCGGCGCACGCCGGTGTGGTCGAGGTCGAGCAGCGAGAACACCGGCCCGGTCGCGAACAGCTCGCCGAAGCGCAGAAGCGAGAAGCGGTTCCCCGGCCCGCCCTTCTCCCACTGGTACAGCGGGAACACCGAGTGTGCGATCAGTCCGTCGTTGCCGGCGGCGCGCGACCAGTTGACGAGGAAGAGCACGAGCGACGAATCGGCGCGGCCGTCGTGGTAGGTGCGCGACCACAGCGGCAGGATGTGTTGGTAATCCACCACCGCATTGCGCTGCACCATCCAGATCGGGAAGAACGGGAAGAGCATTGTCTCGCCGTCGACGCCGTGCGCGCCGTGCTCGACGTGCAGGAAGAACGGGAAGAACCACGACACATCCTTTTCGGCGTCGGTCGTCGCGCTGGCGAGCGGCCAGAGCACCGAGACTTCGGAGCCCTCCGCGTTCGTCACGTTGCGATACAGCGGGAAGACGTCGACGCCTTCCGAAGTGCACCCGGCGGCGGCGAGCACGAGCGCGAGCGAAAGGCACGGGGCGAGGCGGAGCATCGAGAACCTTCCGGAGAGAGGCCGCGGGAGCGCGGAAAGGGCGACAGCCTACAATCCGCCGCGTGAGTTCGAACGCGTCGCTCCCGATCGTGACCGACGTCCTCGCCCGCGCGGTGGAGCGACTCGCGTGCGTCACCCCGGTCGGGCCGCGCTACGACGCATCGCGCGTCGTCGTCGCCGCCCTGCGCGGCAAGCGTGGCCCGCACGGCAAGCGCGCGGCCTGCCACTTCACGCGGTTCCCCTCCACCGGCACCGCTGTCTCCGCTGATGGGCGCTTCGAGCTGCCGCGCCTCGTAAAGGACGGCATCGAGGCGAAGTACCTCGTCGTGTTCGTGCTGCCGCGATTCCTCCTGCTGACACCGAACGAGCAGCGCCAGGACGTGATCCACGAGCTGCTGCACATGGACCCGGAGTTCAGCGGCCTGCCCTCCTTGCTGCGCCACGGCCGCGCCTACGACGCGCGCGTTCTCGCTCTCGACCGCGCCGCAGAGGCCGCGGGCCTCGCGATGCCGCCGCTCCCCGGCGCCGGCGAGGTCGCGTACTTCCGCCGCTTCCGTCCGATGCCGCGCGCGTTCCTCCGCTCCGGCCGCTCCGCGCACGCGGCGCGCCGCGTGTTCGACGCCGCCGACCTCGAACTCGCCGCGATCGAGCTGGACGCGAAGGACGCGCTCGCCGTGCCGCCGCGCTGCCTCGACGTGTGTCCGCGCGATCCCACGGACTGGGTGGGCCTCTTCGCGACGTCACTCGCCGTGTCGGGCGTCGGTCTCGCGCTCTTCCTCCTCGGTCTCGGCCTCGACGTCCACGGCCACATCGTGCGCGACCACGGCACCGGCCTCGAC
>CAZOLL010000482.1:0-3695 GCA_964580365.1 uncultured Phycisphaeraceae bacterium | reverse complement strand
GAGTCGATGAACTCGCGCGCCCTCCCGCCGCCGCCGGTGAACGAGCCGGTGAAGTCGTACGCGCCGGGCTCGCCCGAGCGCGCCGAGCTGAAGGCGGCGATCGCCGCGCAGCGCGAGGACACGATCGAGATCCCGCTCGTGATCGGCGGGAAGGACGTCAAGTCGACGAAGCAGGTCGACGTCGTCGAACCGCACGACGTGAAGCGGGTCCGCGCGCGCGCGCACAAGGCGGAGAAGGCGCACGTCGAGCAGGCGATCTCCGCGGCGCTCGCCGCCGCGCCGCAGTGGGCGCGCACTCCGTTCGAGGAGCGCGCCGCCATCTTCCTGAAGGCAGCCGAGCTGCTCGCGGGTCCGTGGCGTCAGGTGGTGAACTCCGCGACGGTCCTCGGCCAGAGCAAGACGCCGTTCCAGGCGGAGATCGACTCCGCTTGCGAGCTGATCGACTTCCTCCGCTTCAACGTCCAGTTCGCGACGCAGATCCACGACATCCAGCCGGGCTCGGCGCCCGGCATGTGGAACCGCTGCGAGTACCGGCCGCTCGAAGGCTTCGTGCTCGCGGTCACGCCGTTCAACTTCACGGCGATCGGCGGCAACCTCTGCACCGCGCCCGCGATCATGGGCAACGTCGTCGTGTGGAAGCCGGCGACCACGTCCCTGTACTCCAACTGGATGTTCATGCAGCTCCTGCGCGAAGCGGGGCTGCCCGACGGTGTGATCAACTTCCTGCCCGGCGACGGCCCGACAATCGGCGACGTCGCGCTCTCGCACAAAGACCTCGCGGGCGTCCACTTCACGGGGTCGACCGGCACGTTCAACCGCATGTGGCGCACGGTCGGCGAGCACCTCGACTCGATGCGCACCTATCCGCGCCTCGTCGGCGAGACCGGCGGCAAGGACTTCGTGTTCGCGCATCCGTCGGCCGACGTCGACGCGCTGGTCGTCGCGCTCCTGCGCGGCGCGTTCGAGTACCAGGGACAGAAGTGCTCGGCCGCGAGCCGCGCCTACATCCCGAAGTCGCTGTGGCCGCGCGTGCGCGACCAGCTCGTCGCCGAGACGAAGAAGATCACGATGGGCGACCCGAGCGACTTCAAGAACTTCATGGGCGCGGTGATCGACGAGAAGTCGTTCGACAACTGCGTGAAGCACATCGGCGCGATCAAGGCGGGCCGCACGGCGAAGATCCTCGCCGGCGGCGAGTGCGACCGCTCGGTCGGCTGGTTCGTGCAGCCGACGATCGTCGAGGCGCTCGAGCCGCAGGCGCCGACGATGTGCGAGGAGCTGTTCGCGCCGATCCTCACGATCCACGCCTACGACGACGCGAAGCTCGACGACGCGCTCGCGCTCTGCGACCGCACGTCGCCGTACGCGCTCACGGGCGCCGTCTTCGCGCAGGATCGCGCGGCGGTCGCCCACATGAGCGCGCGGCTCGTGAACGCGGCGGGCAACTTCTACGTGAACGACAAGCCGACCGGCGCCGTCGTCGGCCAGCAGCCGTTCGGCGGCGCGCGCGCGTCGGGCACGAACGACAAGGCGGGCTCGATGCTGAACCTGCTGCGTTGGACGAGCGTGCGCACCATCAAGGAGAACTTCGTCCCGCCGAAGGGATGGAGCTACCCGCACATGGCGGAGGCCTGACGCGGGTGACCCGGCGCGCGTTCGTCGTCCTGCTCGTCCTGCTGCCCGCGCTCCTGCCGGCGTGCTCGGTGGTGCAGAAGGTGTCCGACATCGTCTCGCCGACGATGGTCGTCGCGTCCGACCTCGACAACCCGCCGTTCGCGTTCCTCGACTTGAACGGGCAGCCCGACGGTCGCGACGTCGAGATGATGAACCGGCTCGCCGAGGAAGTCGGCGTCGCGATCGAGTGGAAGCAGATGCAGTTCGCCGACCTCCTGCCCGCGTGCGAGAAGGGTGCGGTGGACGTCGTGTGCGCGACGCTCGGCATCACGCCGGAACGCGAGCGACACGTGCTGTTCACGACGCCGTACTTCGACACGCGCATCGCCGTGCTCGTGCGCGCCGGCGCGGGAGAGCCGACGTCGCTGGCGGACCTCGCCGGCAAGCGCGTCGCCGCGGGCACCGGTACCACCGCCGAGCGCGCGGTGAAGCTGTACTTGAAGCAATCGAACGGCGTGTTCGAGAACCCGGCGAAGACGCCGTCGAAGGACCGGCTGCTCGCGCGCGAGATCGACGCCGCGGCGATGGACGGCCCGGCAGCGGAGGACGCCGCGGCGAAGAGCGAGGGCAAGCTCGCCGTCTTGCGCGAGTCGCTCGCCGTCGAGCGCTACGCGCTCGCGCTGCCGCAGGACCGGCCGCGACTGCGCACGCAGCTCGACGAAGCGCTTTCGAAGATGAAGAAGCTGCGAATCCTCGCGCACCTCGACGAGAAATGGGGACTCGTCCGCCAATGACGCGCACGCTCGCGAAGCTCGTGCTCGCGATGCTCGCGGCCGTCGTCGCGCTCCTGCTCGTCGAGGGCGTGCTCTCGCTCGGCTTCAAGAAGTCGCTGCGCCCGAAGACCGCGCTCGATCCGTCGCGCCTGTTCGCGCCCGGCGCCACGAACGCGGCGCCGATCAACGGGATCTTCGCGTCGAACATCGACCCCGCCGTCGCCCACACGCTGCGCCTCAACGCCGACCTCGTCGACCGCACGGCGAAGTTCCACACCGGCGCGCTCGGGATCCGCGAGCGGCAAGGCCCGGCCCCGGCGGCGAACGCGCTGCGGGTCGTCGTGCTCGGAGACTCGGTCGCGTTCGGCGCTTCCCTCACCGACGAAGAGACGATCGCGAGCCGACTCGAGGCGGCGCTCGCCGAGGCGCGCGGCCCGTCCGCGCGGCCGGCGGCGTGCTTCACGGTCGCGGTGCCGGGCTGGAACCACAGGAACGCGGTGCAGTTCCTCGCCGACCACTTCGAGGAGTTCGCGCCGGACGTCGTCGTGTACCTGCCGGTCTCGAACGACCTGTACGACTCCCTCTCGATCGGTGAGGGCGGCCTCACGCTGATCGCACCCGACCCGATGAGCGAGCAGCCTCTGCTCACGGTCAACCACGAGAGCCTGTTCGCCTACCAGTTCTTCCTCGCGGCGCGCGTCGAGCGCGGCGAGGTGAAGAACGCCGTGACGTCGCTCGACGACATCGGGCCACCGGGTGTGCTCTCCGACCTCGGCGCCGAGTCGCGGCGCCGCTACGACGACAACGCCGACTCCATCCTGCGCCTCGAGCACGACCTCGCCGCGCGCGGCAAGAAGCTCGCGGTGTTCTTCTATGCCGAGGATCCGGGGTCGAGCACCTACACGTGGATCCTCCGCGAGCGCCTGCTCGACCGCGGGCTCGTGGCGCCCGAGATCCCGGGCCTCGCGCGGATGAGCACCGAGCTCGGTCTCCCCGGCGATCCGCACCCGAACGCGGAGTGCGCGCGCGGCCTCGCGCGAATGATCGCGGAGGGACTGCTCGAGAACGGATTGGTCGACAAGGGCGAAGGCCGCCCGTTGCCCGAGATGCCGGCGCTCGTCGGCACGAACCGCGCGACGCGGCCCGACGCCGCGACGATCCGCGCGCGCGCCGCCGCGGCCCGCGCGGAGGGCGCGCGGATCCTGCAGTCGGAGATCGACCTCACGACGGGCCGCGGATTCCAGCAGGTCCTCGGCGGGATGAACCCCGACGGCAGGTGGTTGTTCACCACGTAGATCGCCACGGCGA
>CAZOLL010000481.1:0-3695 GCA_964580365.1 uncultured Phycisphaeraceae bacterium | reverse complement strand
AAGAGACCCCTCGCGGCCGCGGCTCCCGTCGCCCGCCCCCCCCCCCGACATCACGACATTGTCGCGGCGCGTCTCGCAGCGTCTTGCCTTGCGCGCATCGCCCTGCTTGAATGCCCGGCTCTTTCGTCCCGAAGGATCCTCATGCCGACGATCAATCAGTTGATCCGCAAGCCGCGTGTGGTGCAGAAGTCGCGCACCAAGGCGCCGGCGCTCTCGAGCTGCCCGCAGCGCCGCGGCGTGTGCACGCAGGTCAAGATCATGACGCCGAAGAAGCCGAACTCGGCGCTGCGAAAGATCGCGCGCGTGAAGCTGTCGAACGGCAAGGAGATCACGGCATACATCCCGGGCGAGAAGCACAACCTGCAGGAGCACTCGATCGTGCTCGTGCGCGGCGGCCGCGTCCGCGACCTCCCCGGCGTCCGCTACCACATCATCCGCGGCACCCTCGACGCGGCCGGCGTCGAGGGTCGTCGTCAGTCGCGCTCGAAGTACGGCTCGAAGCGTCCCAAGAGCTGAACCCGAAGGAACCCTGATCGATGCCTCGCAAGTACGTCTCGACCGAACGGTTCCTCATCCAGGACCCGCGGTTCCAGTCGAAGCTCGCCTCGCGCTTCATCAACTGCCTCATGCGCGACGGCAAGAAGACCACCGCGCAGAGCGTCTTCTATGAAGCGATGGCGCTGCTGCAGAAGAAGATCCCGGACCAGCCGCCGCTCGACGCGTTCGGTCAGGCGCTGCAGAACGTGAAGCCGATGGTCGAAGTGCGCAGCAAGCGCGTCGGCGGTGCGACGCTGCAGGTGCCGCACGAAGTGAAGAAGAATCGCCAGCAGTCGCTCGCGATCCGCTGGATCATCGAGGCCGCGCGCGGCAAGAAGGGCAAGCCGATGGCGCGTCGCCTCGCGGAAGAACTGTTCGACGCGTTCAACCGCCAGGGCTCCGCCTACACCGTGCGCGAGAACACGCACAAGATGGCGGAAGCGAACAAGGCGTTCGCGCACTTCGCCTGGTGATCGCGCGCTCGTGGACGACGACCCTCCTCAGTCCACGGCAGACTTCCTGAACGACGCTGCGTCCCCGAGTTCTCGCGCCCTGGGCCGAGCCTCGGGCCCGAGACTCGAGTCTCGTGACCCGGGACCGAGTCTCGGCCCCGGGCGCGTGATTCGGGATCAACGGTGACCTGATGGACCTCGCGCTCATCCGCAACATCGGGATCATCGCGCACATCGACGCGGGCAAGACCACGCTCTCCGAGCGCATCCTTTTCTACACGGGAAAGGAGCACAAGATGGGCGAGGTGCACGAGGGCACCGCGAAGATGGACTACCTGCCGGAAGAGCAGGCGCGCGGCATCACGATCACCTCCGCGGCGACGACGTGCTTCTGGAAGGGGACGCGCGTCAACCTGATCGACACGCCCGGGCACGTCGACTTCACGGCCGAGGTCGAGCGCTCGCTGCGCGTCCTCGACGGCGCCGTCGGCGTGTTCGACGGCGTCGCCGGCGTCGAGGCGCAGAGCGAGACGGTGTGGCGGCAGGCCGATCGATACAAGGTCCCGCGCCTCGCGTTCGTGAACAAGCTCGATCGCATCGGCGCCGACTTCGACCGCGTCGTCGCCGCCATCTGCACGCGATTGCACGCGCCGGCGCTCCCGATCCAGATGCCGATCGGCAAGGAGAGGGACTTCTCCGCGATCGTCGACCTCGTGCGCATGAAGGCGCTCTCGTTCTCGGAGAGCGACGAAGGCCGCACGATCACCGCGAGCGAGATCGACGCCGCGCATCGTGATGCCGCCGAGGCGGCGCGCACGCGGATGATCGAGCAGCTCGCCGAGTGCTCCGACGCGATCGCCGAGAAGTACCTCGCCGACCAGCCGATCACCGAGCAGGAGCTCGACCGCGCGATCCGCGAGGCGACTCTCGCGTTCAAGGTCGTGCCGATCCTCTGCGGCTCCGCTCTGAAGAACAAGGGCGTGCAGGCGGTGCTCGACGCGGTGGTGAAGTACCTGCCGTCGCCGAGCGAGGCGAAGTCGATCACCGGCACCGATCCGAAGAAGGACAAGGAGACGACGCGCCGTCCCGATCCGAAGGAGCCGCTCACCGCGCTCGTCTTCAAGACGCTGCACGACGAGCACGGCGAGATCGCGTTCGTGCGGATCTACGCGGGCGAGCTGTCGACGGGCGACGCGGTGTTCAACCCGCGCGTCGACAAGCAGGAGCGCGTGACGCGCCTCTACCTCATGCATGCAGACGAGCGCGAGGCCGTCGAGTCCGCAGGTCCCGGCGAGATCGTCGGCGTCGTCGGCCTGAAGTTCACGAGCACCGGCGACACGCTGTGCCCGCGCCACCAGCCGCTCGTGCTCGAGGGGATGAAGTTCCCCGAGACGGTCATCGACATGTCGATCGAGCCGAAGAGCACGAAGGACAAGGACGTCCTCGAGCAGGCGCTCGGCACGCTCGCGAAGGACGACCCGACGTTCGGTTGGTCGATCGACGCGGAGACCGGACAGACGCTCATCTCCGGGATGGGCGAACTGCACCTCGAGATCCTGAAGAACCGGCTCGTGAACGATTTCAAGGTCGAGGCGCGCGTCGGCCAGCCCCGCGTCGCCTACAAGCAGACGGTGGTGGGGCGCGCGACGGCGAGCGCGGAGTTCAAGAAGAACATCGGCGGGAAGAACCTGTTCGCGCGCGTGACCGTGAAGGTCGAGCCCGACCCGCAGCTGCGGCCGTTCGTGTTTTCGAGCGATGTGCTGCCGGAGAAGCTGCCGAAGCTCTTCCTCCCCGTGATCGAGAGCGCGGCGAAGAGCGCGGCGCTCTCCGGCCTCGGGATCGGCTTTGCGTTCCTGCGCGTGCACGCGACGCTCGTCGCCGCCGATTGGATCGAGGGCGAGACCAGCGAGGCCGCGTTCTCGGTCGCGACCGAGCAGGCGTTCGACGAGGCGGCGAAGGACGCCGGCGTCCGCGTGCTCGAGCCGATCATGCGCTTCGAGATCCGCACGCCGACCGAGTTCATGAAGAACCTGATCGCTGACCTGAACTCCCGTCGCGCACGGATCACCGAGCTCGTGACGGACGAGGACCCGATCCTGATCAAGGGCGACGTCCCGCTCGCGGAGACGTTCGGCTACTCGACGCAGATCCGATCCCTTTCGCAGGGGCGCGCATCCTTCTCGATGGAGCCGTCCGACTACGCCGAGGTGCCGGAGAACGTCGCGCGGGGGCTCGTCGGCTGACTTGGTGAGACGTTCGCGCGGACGGCGGGAATCGCTGCCCGCTCGCGCGTTCACCTGCGTCGATTCGCCCGGGAAGAACCGCGTCGGGTGCGGCGCGCGATTCGCATCGCCGGCGCCGGCCGCGCGGAAGCGCGAACGGCGCTCTTCGCGACGGCAGCGGGGAGACGTCCATGAGCCCTCTGCGTGGCTTCATTCTCGGCGCCCTCGTTTCCGTGGCCTGGATCGACGCCGGACCCGTCGCGGCGGGGGGCGAGATGTACCCGCTCCGCGGCTACCCGGTCCCGTTCCCGTTCGCGCTGGCCGATGTCGATTCCGACGGCGACCCGGACCTCGTCGTCTTCCAGTCGACCGGCCTCGCCCTGTGGTCGAACGACGGCGCGGGCCGGTTCGCGCCCACGAGCCTCACCCCGAGCGGGCCGCTCGCCCCCGGCGCGCTCGGCGACGTCGACGGCGACGGACTCAC
>CAZOLL010000480.1:0-3700 GCA_964580365.1 uncultured Phycisphaeraceae bacterium | reverse complement strand
TCCCCGTCGTGCGCGTGTCGCGCCGCGCCGGCGGCGAGCTGCTCGACCTCGCGGAGTCCGGCCCCGACGTCGTGCTGCGCGTGAGCCGCGACTTCACCGCGACGACCTACAACGTCCTCGGCGTGCTGCGCGGCGCGGACCCGGCGCTGCGCGACGAGTACGTCGTGATGGGCGCGCACCTCGATCACGTCGGCATCGATGGCGCCGGCAACACGTGGAACGGCGCCGACGACAACGCGTCCGGAACCGCGGCGGTGATCTCGACCGCCGAAGCGATCGCGGATGCGGTGCGCGCGGGACATGCGCCGAAGCGCTCGGTCGTCCTCTGCGCGTGGAGCGCGGAGGAGCGCGGTCTGCTCGGCTCGTACGCGTTCCAGAAGGCGGCCCCGCTCCCATGGGAGAAGATCGCCGCCTACGTCAACCTCGACATGATCAGCCGCAACGACCCGATGTCGATCGACGTGCTCGCGGCCAGCAAGCCGCTGTTCGAGCGCGCCGTCGCATTGGCGAAGCCGCACGGGCTCACGGCGCGCGAAGGGCAGATCATGTTCATCAACCAGTCGGACAGCCTGCCGTTCGTCGAGAAGGAAGTGCCGACGGTGTTCTTCTTCTCCGGGACGCACCCGCAATACCACACGCCGTCCGACGACCCGGGCACGATCGACGCGGGCAAGGCGGCGCGCGTCGCGCAGACCGCGTGCGACCTGGTGCTCGACGTCGCGAACGCGGCGGCGCGCCCGACGTTCGACGACCCCGTGCCGCGGATGGGCGGCGGCTTCGGCTCGGCGCGCTTGCTCGGCATCACGCCGAACCGCGACGCGAGCGAGGGCGGCGTGAAGATCGAGGCGATCTCCCCGAAGGGTCTCGCCGAACGCGCGGGCCTCGTGCCCGGCGACCTCGTGGTCCGCATCGGCAACAGCGTCGTGAAGAGCGTGTCCGACCTGCGCACCGCGCTGAAGGCGCCCGCCGCGGGCGAAGAGTTCGAGATCGAGGTGCGCCGCGGCGCGGGCGACGCGGCGAAGAGCGTGATCCTGAAGGGGAAGTTCGACGAGTGACGCGCGGCGCGGAGCGCCGCGCCGTCACGGCCCCACTCTTGGGAACACGTTGCGCAGGTAGACGTTGTCGCCCGTGCTGACGTCGAGCAGGTCGTAGGCGTCGCTGCCGGTCGCGCGGTTCTTCACCACTTCGTTCGGCGCCGCGTTCATCTCGAAGCCGTTGTCGCCGGACTTCTTCACCACGTTCTTCGCGAAGTCGCTCTCGGTACCGCGCACGTCGACCCCGTCGTCGATCGAGCCGGTCACGCGGTTCTTCGCGCAGCGCAGGTTCGCGCACTCGGTGTGCAGTCCGTCCGCGCCCGCGTGACGCACGTCGTTCTTCACGACGAAGTGGCCGTGGCCCTTCACGGCGATGCCGTCGCCCGTCGTGCTCCGCACCTTGTTCGCGCGGATCTCGCACTCGGTGGAGTCGACCGAGATGCCCGCGGCGCCCGAGCGCAGCACGCGGTTCGCGCGCACGACGTGGTGCACCGCACCGGTCAGGATGATGCCGGTGCTGCCGACATCGTGGACGTCGTTGTGGACGATCTCGTCGTCGGCGGGGATCGGAGCGAACCCGCCGATCGCGTCCTTGATGCCGTTGCCGGCGACGTCGTGGATCTCGTTGTTCGCGATGCGAGAGCCGAGCGTGTACTCGAGGCGGATGCCGTCGCCCTTGGCGCCGCTCACCTCGCAGTGCTCGATCGTCGGGCCGAGCGAGTTGTAGACGTACACAGCGTGCGACGCGGAGTTCGTGAAGTGCAGGCCCTTCAGCACGACGTCGGTGCACTTCGTCATCTTCAGCGCGTTGCCGGTGGCGCCCGCGTCGATGACGACCTTGCCGACGCCCTTGATCGTCACGCCGGTGACGTGGTCGAGCACGAGGCGCTCGAGGTAGGTCCCGGCCTGCACCGTGATGACGTCGCCTTCCTGCGCAACGTCGATCGCCTGCTGGATCGTCGGCTGCTCGGTCGGCACCGCGATCTTCCCCGGCAACCCCGCGACGAGGATCGCGATGCCGCACGAAGCGGCCGCGACGAGTCCGAGGATTCCGAGGGAGCGCGACATGGGACCTCCATCCGGCAGCGGGGTGGTCGGAGGAGAGAGTACCCCATGCCCGGAATCGTGCACGGAGTGCGCGGCGGATTCGGTCGGCGTCGCGCGAGAAACAAGATTCCCCGGGCCCTGGCTCCGCAGCCCCACCCGACGCGGAAAACAGCCTCCGGACCCGGGGAATCCATTCGTTTCGGTCGCGCCTCGACTCAGAGGATGTCGAGCACCTCCGCCTGCACGCGGAAGGGGACCAGGTAGTTCGAGCCGTACTTCAAACGCGCGTTCCACGGCAGGAGCGTGCGTTCGGCGAGCAGCCCGAGAGCGACGCAGCAGAAGCCGCGCGTCAACCCGGGACGCTGCTTGTTCGTCACCAGCTTCAAGAGCGGTTCGACCGCGTCGACGTCGCCGACGAGACCCAGGGCTTTCGCCGTCGACGCCGTCTCCCACAGCGTCTTCATGCGGTCGAGCCGCGCGATCAGCGTTCCGTTCACCGCGGGGTCGGACAACAGACCGAGGCCGGTCGCGATCTGCAGCCGGTACGCCGTGTCGTCCTCGTCCGCGAGCATCTTGTTCAGGATCGGCGCGGCCGCGGAGTATCCCATCAGGCCCACGGCCTCCGCGAGGTGCCCGCGAAGCTGGCGATCGCCCGTGTCCTCGAGCAGCTTTACGAGCGCCGGTCCGTGGACGCGCGCTTCGAGCAGGCCGAGCGCAACGGCGATCGCGCCGACGTGGGTCGGGTTCTTCGTGTCGCCGAGCGCATCGGCGATCTTGTTCGCGAACTCGCTGCGCTGCGGCGCGTCCTTGCGGAACCCGCGGCCGAACAGCGCGAGCGCCGTCACCGCGAACGGGAGGTGGTGCTGGTTCACCGGCCGCGCGATCGCGCGGTAGAGGAAGCGCACCAGGTCGTCGACCACGGGGTCGTGCTTGTCGGCGTCGCGCGCCGCCGCGGCGCCGATCTCGCCGAGCGAGATCAACGCGAAGTGCGACGCGCCCTCGTCGTTCGACGACTCGACGATGCTCTTCAGGGCGGCGACCGCCTCGACGTCCTCCGGCGCCGCGATCTTCCCGATCGCGATCGCGGCGGACTGTCGCACGCCGTCGGGCATGCGCTTCGACGTGACGCACTTCACCAGCTCTGGAAGCGCGGGCCGCGCGCACTCGCCGAGTCGCGACAGGGCGATCGGCGCCTGCGTCCGCACGACGTCGTTCAGCGCCTCGTCGTCCATGCGGTCGAGCAGCCACGGCACGAGCTTCGGCGGCGCGTCCGGGTCCGCGGCGAACTCGCCGAGCGCGAGGACGATCGCCGCGCGCACTTCGTCGGAGTCGCTGCGCGTGAACGCGCGCTTCAGCGAGTCGATCGCCGAGGAATCGTGCGTCAGTCCGAGCGCGAGCGCGGCGAAACCCCGCGCGAGGTCGTCGACCTGACCCTTCTCGCGCAGGAGCCGCCGGCCGTCCTCGCTGCCGTCGAGCACCGACGTCAACGGCTGCATGACGCGCGGATCGCGCAGGAGCCCGAGACCGAGCAGCGCCGACTGCCGCACCGACTGCGCGTCGTTCGCGAGCGCGCCGAGAACGTCGTCGATCACCAACGTCGCCCGCTCCGGCGGGATCAT
>CAZOLL010000479.1:0-3713 GCA_964580365.1 uncultured Phycisphaeraceae bacterium | reverse complement strand
CTTCGCCTCGCAACGCGCGCGCGAGGTCGGTCTCGACCTCCCACACCCTTGGTCGATCCCGCCCGAACCGCTCGGCGGCCAGGTCGCGCGCCTCGCGCAGCGTCGTCGCCGCGTTCGCGAACTCGGTCAGCAGGAGTTCCGCGCGCCCGAGCGCGTGCAACGAGTCGATCAACTCCGCGCTGTCCCCGGCGCCCGCGCGTCGCAGCTCCGCCGCGCTCGCAAGCTGCGCGACCGCGGGCTCGCCCGCGCCGAGCTGCGAGAACGCGACGCCGAGTGCATGGTGGAACGCTGCCTTGGTTTCTGGCTGTCGTGCGAGCCCGCCGGCGAGTCGCGCCGCGGCAGCGTCGAGCGCCGCGATCACCGTCAGCGCGCGACCCTGTGTTCGGTAGGGATCGGCCCACGCCAGCGTGTCGAGCCAGAGGTTCTGCACCGCGACCGCTTTCTCCGCGGCGGCGACCGCGACGAGGCGCTGGTGCTGCTCGCGGAAGGCGAAGACGAGCACGCCGACGGTGCCCGCGGCGAGGACCGCGAACGCGATGACGATTCCCGCGACCAGACCCCGATTGCGCCGCGCGAACTTCGTGACCCGGTACCAAGTGCTCGCGGGCCGCGCGGCGATCGGTTCGTCCGCGAGATAACGCCGCAGATCGGCCGCAAGCGCCGCGGCCGACGCGTAGCGTCGGCGCGGGTCCTTCTCGAGCGCTTTCGCGAGGATCGTGTCGAGGTCGCCGGCGAGCTTCTTGTCCATCAGGCCGAGCGAGGTCGGATCCTGCTCCTGGATCACGCGTGCCGCGTGCGCGATCGGCGCGTCTCCCAACTCGTACGGCAGCCGTCCGGCGAGCAGCTCGAAACCGATCAGCCCGAGCGAGTAGACGTCGGAGAGTGCGTCGACCGCGCCGGCGTTGCCGCTGACCTGCTCCGGGCTCATGTACTGCAGCGTGCCGAGGATCTGTCCCTCTCCGGTGGCGAGCGTGGAGTTCGCGGCCCCGGTATCGACCAGGCGCGCGACGCCGAAGTCGAGGACCTTCGGCTGCCCATCCCCGGTGACGAGGACGTTGCCCGGCTTGAGGTCACGATGCACCACGCCGCGCTCGTGCGCGTGCTGCACCGCGTCGGCGATCGCCGCGAGCAGCAAGACTCGGTCGCGCACGTCCAGGCTGCGCGAATTTGCGCTCTTCAACAGCGACGCCCCGTGAACGCGTTCCATCGCGAAGTAGGGCTGCGGCCCATGGCCGAGATCGGCGAACCCGGCTTCGTAGATCCGCGCGATGCCCGGGTGCTCGAGGCGGCCGAGGGCCTTCACCTCGCGCTGGAACCGCTGCAGCACCGCACCGTGCGCGTAGCCGGGCCGGATCACCTTCACCGCGACGGTGCGTCGCGGGTTGTCCTGCTCGGCCTCGTACACCACTCCCATGCCGCCCTGGCCGATCTCACCGAGCACGCGGAACGGCCCGACCCGCTCCGGGAGGGAGCGGGTCGGGTAGAGCTCGGCGAGCGGTTCGAAGAAGTCGAGCGGACCGCTCGAGTCGTGGCGGAGGAGTCGCTCGACGTCCGCTCGGAGCGCGGCGTAGCCGTCGCACTCTGATTCGAGCCAGCGCGCGCGCTCGGACTCCGGCAGCGCGCGCGCCGCCGCGAACAGGTCCGCCACTCGCTCGAACCGCTCCGACATGGCCGTCACGATACGAGCCCGAGCGGGCGCGCCAATCTCACGGGAGCAGATCGAGGAGGAGCGTGCTGCTCTTGCCGACGACGTAGGTCGGCACGTTGAGATCGATGCTCACCGCGCAGGCGTAGATCTTGAGGTTGGCAAGCTGCGGCGTGTACGGCAGGGCCACCATCGGCGCGGCCGGCAGCGACCCGTCGGCGCCGATGAACGCAATGCTGTTCAGGAACACGCCGTTCGTGGGGCTCAGGCTGACGTTGAACAGCACGTCCGGGTTCAGTCCCAGCACGCGGCCGTCGCCGAGCGGGATGCCGGGCGAGAAACCGAGCGCGTAGCCGACGAACGCGATCTTGCCCGGCGCTCCGGGCGCGAAATAACCCAGGTCGAACGGCGCGCCGATGTACGGCTGTCGATTCGCCACCAACGTCACATGGTCGGCCGCGACCGGCGTGACGACGAGGCGATCGAAGTCGTAGTCGTCCTTGGTGACGGAGCCGTCGGTGTTGCCGAACTCGACGAAGAACGTCGTGGTGCTCGTGAGCGAGAAGACCATCGGAACCGACTCCGCCCACTGGCCTGTCGGCTGCACCGTGTCGGGGGTGACCGTCGTGAATGCGCTCGGGAGGCCGGTGCACCACATGAAGAGTGGCTGCTTGATGTATCCGAGGGTTCCGGGGCGATACCGCATCGTCGCCGAGTAGGTGCCGGCAGGGAGCGTCACGGTTGCGTAGTACTCGAGCCAGGTAAGGCCGGTGCCGCCGATCAGGTGGTCGTACTTCCCGAACGCAGATTCCGTGGAGGGGACGTCATCGGTCCAATAGGGGATTCCATGGACGTGCGGGATGTCGGTCGCGCTCACCACGTAGGACACCGGGGTGATCGTGAACGAGTCGAACCAGTAGTCGGCCTTCGCAATGAAGCCGCTCGTGTCGATGTTGCCGAAGAAGACCGAGAACGGCGTCGTCTCGTCGCCGACGTCGAGGACGAGCGCTGGCGTGTCGACCCAGGTGTTGATCGTCTGCGCCGCTGCCGGCAGCGTGACCTGAAGCGTCTCTCCGTTGAGCGTGACCGACGAGTGCAGGTCAAACGCGATCCCGCTAGCCGTGATGGGCAGCTTCTTCAGTCGGAACGAGATCGCGTAGCGACCGCGCGGGAGATCGATCGGGTCGGTGTCGTACTCGAGCCAGTGGACGAGGTTGAGCTGGTCGACGATGCCGAACGGCGACTCACCGGTTGCGACGTCGTCGGTGAAGTAGGGCGCTCCCCAGACGTGCGTTGCACTCGAGGTCAGCGAGTACGTGCCGGGTGAGGTGATCGTGCCGGCGGAGGCGGCCGGCGCGGCGGCGAGCGCCGCGAGCAGCGCGGCAGCTGCGCAGGGGAAGGACAGCGAACGCTTCATGATCGGCTCCAGGAGGGGTTTGGCCTCGGGCCCTGCGTGGGTCCGATTGGCTTCCATCCGGGATCCGCGCGCTTCGGCGTCGCCGTCCTTCAGTTTCCCCGCGGATTTCCGCGATGCGTCACTCGGCGAGGCGCGCGTGGAGCCACGCCCGCGCGAGCGTGTATTCGCGCTCGACAGTCGACTTGGAGACTCCCATCACCTCCGCGATCTCGGCCATCTCGAGCCCCGCGAAGAACCGCAGCTCCACCACCCGGGCGCACTCCGGCCGGTGCCCCTCCAGCTCGACGAGCGCGTCGTCGAGGTCCGGCAGGTCGACCGCAGCGGCGGCGCCCCCCTCCGGCGCATCGACCCGGCTCAGCGTGATCGGTCGCCGCCCCGCGCCGCGCCGCGCGCGGGCGCGCTTCCTGGCGTGGTCGACCAGGACGCGGCGCATCGTCGCGGCCGCATGGCGGAGGAACTCGGCGCGGTCGATCGGCGATGCCCCACCGGGCTGGCGCAGCCAGAGCTCGTGCACAAGATCGGTCGGCTGCAGCGTGTGGCCGCTGCGCTCGCCGCGCAGGCTCACGGCCGCAATCCGCCGCAGCTCGGCGTAGAGCGTGCGCGGCAGGTCGTGATCACCCGACTCTCGGTCGGCAGTTCGCGGCGGTTCCG
>CAZOLL010000478.1:0-3722 GCA_964580365.1 uncultured Phycisphaeraceae bacterium | reverse complement strand
AGCTCGCCGAGGAGCACGTCGTCGAGGATGCGAATCGCCTCGCGGAATGCGAAGCCCGACGAGAGGATCAGTTTGCGGAACGCGCGGCGCGTGGTCTCGATGCGCTTCGCGAGGTCGATCTCTTCCTCGCGGGTGAGCAGCGGGATCTCACCCATCTGGGTGAGGTACATGCGCACCGGGTCATCGATCTTCTCGGACCCGCCGGTCTTCGCGAACTTGTCGTCCTCGCCGGCGGCGACGATCTCCTTCTTCTCGCCGCCCTCGCCGATCTCCGTCTCGTCGACGAGCTCGATGCCCTGCTCCTCGAGCAGGTTGAGGATCACGTCGATGTTGTCGCCCGAGATGACGTCGTCCGGGAGGATCCGGTTCATCTCCTCGTAGGTGACGAACCCCTTCTTCTTGCCGCGCTCGACGAGCAGCTTGGTCGCGGGGTCGAGCTTCGCGATCTCGTCCTTCCTGCTGCCCTTGCCGTCCTTGCCGTCCTTGCCGTCCTTGCCGTCTTTCGCCTTCGCGTCGGGATTGCCGTCGGACTTCCCGTCCGACTTCGCCGCGCCCTTGGCGTCGCCGCGGGACGCGGCCGGACGCGCACCGGAAGCGGTCTTCTCGTTCGGTTTCTCTTTCGTTCGGGTCACCATGCCTCAGTCACCGCTTTCCTGGTTCTTGACGATCGCGTTCGGATCGTGATCCGGTTCGTCGTTCGGTCGTCCCGCCGCCTGCGATTTCGAGCGCGCGTGGCGCTCGGCGTGAAACCGCTGCATCTCCGCGAGCAGACGATCTTCGCGCGACATCTCGCCGGTTTCGGTCACTCCGGCTTCGATGCCGCGTGTCGCGTTCAACTCCGCCCTCAACTTGCGGTACTCCACCTCGTCCCGCCGGCGCACCAGCCGCTCGAGCGCGGCGCCCACCGAATCGCCGCGGTGGACGTCCCGCGACAGGGCGAGCGAGCAGGCATCGAAGGCTTCGCGATCCGGACGCAAGCGTTCCTGGAGCACCGACGGCGAGGGCGAGATTCCTTCGTTCGCGCGAACCGCCCGGGCCGTCATGAACACCCGCCGACGCGCCGCATCCCGAAAGTCGGTCTCGCATAGCGTCGATTCGAGATGTTGTGCAAAGAAAGGATCCGTCATCAATCCGAGCAGGACGGCCAGCTCGTCCTGGTCCGCGGCGGACAGGGCCGCCTTCGGAGAGACGACCGGCAAAGGCTCGTTGTTCCGCGTCGCCCCGGGAGCGGGGCCCGCCTTCGGCAACTCCTTGCGCAGCAACTGCTCATCGACGCCGAATTCCGTGGCGATCCGCTTCAGGGCGACGTCCATCCCGATCGGATCCTCGATCGAGCCGATCAGCCCCAAGACCTCCCGGGCCGCCTTCGCCGTGGACCCGACGCCGACCCCGTAATGGGCTTTCGCGCGCCGGATCAGGAACGTGACGAGGTCCTCGCCCGCGGTGTCGAGGAAGACGCCGAACGCCTCGGCGCCGTGAGCCTGCAGGTATTCGTCCGGGTCCTTCTGGTCCGGAAGGGACGCGATGCGGACGTCCATTCCCTCTTGGAGCAGGAGCGGGGCGCCGCGATCGGCGGCCCGGCGACCGCCTTCGTCGGCGTCGAACAGGAGCACCACCCTCGAGGTGATCTGGCGCATCGCGCGCGCGTGCTCCCGCGTCAGCGCCGTGCCGAGCGTCGCGACCACGTGCTCGAGCCCGTGCTGGTGCGCGGCGAGCGCGTCCATGTACCCCTCGACCACCACGAACGAGCCGCGCGCCGAAGCCGCCATTCGCGCGCGCTCCATCCCGAACAGAACCGTTCGCTTGGAGAACAACTCGGTCTCGGGCGTGTTGAGGTACTTCGGCTCGGATGCGTCGAGCACGCGGCCGCCGAACGCGATGACGCGCCCGCGCGGGTCGCGGATCGGGATGATCACGCGGTTGCGCAGCAGGTCGTAGGGCGTCCCGGAGTCCTTCGCCTTCGCGAGGCCCGCGGCCACCACTTCGGAATCGCTAAACCCCTTCTGCTTCAGGTGCGGCAAGAGCGTGCGCCAGTCGTCGGGCGCGTAGCCGAGGCCGAACTTCTTGATCGATTCGGGAGAGAAGCCGCGCTTCAGCAGGTACTCGCGCGCGAGCTTCCCCGCGGGGCTCGCGAGCACCGAAGAGTAGAACGCCGCCGCTTCCTTGGTGATCTCGAGCAGCCGCAACCGGCGCTCTTCCTCGCGCGACGGCTTCTTCTGGTCGGGCATGGGAATGCCGGCCCGTTCGGCGAGCGTGCGCAGCGCCTCCCGGAACGTCAGGCGCTCCATTTCCATGACCAGGGTCAAGACGTCTCCACTCTTCTTGCAGCCGAAGCACGCGAAGATCTGGCGCCCCGGGTTCACCGAGAACGACGGAGTCTTCTCCGGATGGAACGGGCACAGCGCCCAGAAACGCTCACCGCGCTGCGTCAGCGGGAAGTAGCCGCGGGCGACCTCGACGATGTCGACCGCGGACTTCACGCGATCGGCGAGATCTCCGCCGGACGGCGCCAACGCAATCTCTCCAGCGCGGGAACGATCGGGACTACAGCGACCCACCACCACCTGTCGACCCTCTTGCCGACATCCGAACCCGTTGGCTCGGTCGTCGGAAAGCAGCCGCGCGAGCTTACCCCGGAATCTGGAGCGGGTCAAACCGGGCGGGACCGGGACAGATCACTCCGAAACCACGTCCGAATTCGGGTTTCTGGCAAGAGCAAGCGGTCCGTGCAAGAGCGGCGCGAGGTGCTCCGCGAGCTCCAAGAACTCCATCGGTGCGAGGGTCTCCGCCCTCCTGTCACAATCGAACTTTTTCTCGTCGAGCCGACCTGCGAGTTCCGCCGCCGGGAGGAGCGCGGCGAGACCCGACGCGAGCGAGTTCTTCAAGCGCTTGCGGCGCGCGTGGAATGCCGCCTGCACGACGGCGCGCACGATAGGAAAGCCGAGTGCGTCGACTTGCGGGGCTCGCCCGGGGGTCAGACGAACGCAGCGCGAATCGACGGCGGGCGGTGGCCAGAACGCGGCTGGCTTCAGCGTGAGCACCGTCTCCACGCGCGCGGCCAACTGAACGAGGACGCTGAGCGGCCCGTACCCGTCGCTCGCCGGCGCAGCGACCAGTCGCTCGCCCACTTCCTTCTGCACCATCACCACGGCGACCTTCGGCGGCAGGAACCACAAGAGGTCGACGATCAACGGAGACGCGATCTGATACGGGAGGTTCGCGACGAACGAGTAGTGCGCGCCGCCGAAGCGCGCGAGCGCCGCGCGCACGACCGCGGGCGGCGCGGGCCGCTCCGCGAGCGCGTCCATCTCGAACACCTCGAGTCGCTCGTGCTCGCCGACGAGCAGACGCGAGAGGAGCACCATCTTGCGATCGACTTCGATCGCGATCACGCGGCATCCGCGCGCGAGCAGCTCCGCCGTCAGCGTCCCCGGCCCTGGTCCGACCTCGAGCACGACCGAACCCTCGCCGACCGCGGCCGCGTCGACGATGCGAGCGAGCACACGCGGGTCCGTGAGGAAGTTCTGCCCGAGCCGCCGGCTCGCGTGCGTGCCGAGCCGCTCGAGCGCCGCCTTGATCGCGGCGAGCGTGGGACGCCGCGGCGCTTCGCTCACGGACCGGTCCCGAGAGGTTCGATCCGTTCGAGAAGCCGCGCCGCCTGCTCGGCGACGACGCTGCGTCGAGTGAACGGGACGCGGAACAGACCCTGGTCCCGGTACGCG
>CAZOLL010000477.1:472-3730 GCA_964580365.1 uncultured Phycisphaeraceae bacterium | reverse complement strand
TCACCTACGTGGAGGAGGTCGACGTCTCCGAGCTGGTCGCCTTCCGCAACGCCGCGAAGGCGCAGGCCGCGGAGCAGGGCGTGAAGCTCACGTACCTGCCGTTCATCCTGAAGGCGATCGTCGCCGGCCTCCGTCGCTTCCCGATGCTCAACGCGAGCCTCGACGAGGAGAAGGGCGAGATCGTCATCAAGCACGACATGAACTTCGGCATCGCGGTCGACACGCCCGACGGGCTGGTCGTCCCGGTGGTGAAGGCGGTCGATCGCCGGCCGATCCTCGACCTCGCGCGCGAAGTCGATCGCGTCGCGTCCGCGGCGCGCTCCGGAAAGATCGCGCTCGACGACCTGCGCGGCGGCACGTTCACGATCACGAACGCCGGCAACATCGGCGGTCTGCTCGCGACGCCGGTCATCAACCACCCCGAGGTTGCGATCCTCGGCGTCCACAAGATCGCGCGGCGTCCGGTCGTCCGGAAGGACGCGGACGGCAAGGAGAAGATCGAGATCGGCGACGTGATGTACCTCTCGATCTCCATCGACCACCGCGTGGTCGACGGCGCCGACGGCGCCCGCTTCATGAACGAAGTGGTCGCGCGCCTCACCGATCCGCGCCTCCTCCTGCTCGAGTAGCGATGAAGCGCGCCATCAAGAAGAAGCCCTCGCCGCGGCGCAAAGTGCGCGCGGTGCGCGCGCCGGCGCGACGCATCGCGACGCGTGCAGCGAAGGCCGCGTCGAACGGGCACCCGCGAACGTCGCCGGCGCGGGCCGCCTCCGCGCCGCCGCCGTTCTCGATGATCGACGACGACGGCCGTCCGGTCGCTGCCGCGCGCGCGATCGACGCGATCCCCTCCGAAGTGCTCCTGCGCATCTACCGCGCGATGGTCCTGCTGCGCGGGCTCGACGCGCGCATGCTCCTGATGCAGCGCCAGGGCCGCATCGGCTTCTGGGGTCCGACCACCGGCCAGGAAGCCGCGACCATCGCGTCGTGCGCGGCGTTCGAGGATCGGGACTGGATCCTCCCCGCGCTGCGTGAGGCCGGCTGCGCCGTGTACCGCGGCTTCCCGCTGAAGGACATGGTCGCGCAGTGCATCGGCAACTCGGCCGACCGCGTGAAGGGTCGCCAGATGCCGTGCCACTACTCGTTCAAGGAAGGTCACTACGTCGCGATGTCTTCGGTGATCGGCACGCAGATCCCGCACGCGGCGGGCGTGGCGATGGCGGCGCGCATCAAGAAGGACAAGGTCGTCGTCGCCGGCTACCTCGGCGACGGCGCGACGTCGTCGAGCGACTTCCACGTCGCGCTGAACTTCGCCGCCGTCGCGAAGGCGCCGGTCGTCTTCATCTGCCAGAACAACCAGTGGGCGATCTCGGTGCCGTTCTCGAAGCAGACGGCGACGAAGACCGTGGCCGAGAAGGCGCGCGCGTACGGCATCGAAGGCGTTCGCGTCGACGGCAACGACGCGCTCGCGGTCTACGCGGCGACCAAGCGCGCCGTCGACAAGGCGCGCGCCGGCGGCGGCCCGACGTTCCTCGAGCTGGTGACCTACCGCATGCTCGGCCACTCGTCGTCCGACGACCCGACGCGCTACCGCGACGAGAACGAGACCAAGGCGTGGGCGAAGAAGGAGCCCATCGCTCGGCTGCGCAAGTTCCTCGAGAGGAAGCGCCTCTGGGGCGCCGCGCGCGAGGAGAAGCTCGAAGGCGAGATCGCCGCGACGATCGCCGACGCCGTGCGCGTCGCCGAAGCCGCGCCGCCGGTCGACCCGAAGACGATCGTCGAAGACGTCTACCGCGTGACGCCGCCGCACCTGAAGGAAGAAGTCGAGCGCACGCTCGCCGACCTCGCGGACTGACGTCCGCGCGTAACCGAGATCCGACGGAGAACCGATCGATGGCCGCGAAGACCGCACAGACCCTCGTCCTCGGCGCCGGCCCCGGAGGCTACGTGGCCGCGATCCGCGCCGCGCAGCTCGGCCGCAAGGTGACGGTCGTCGAGCGCGAGTTCCTCGGCGGCGTGTGCTTGAACGTCGGCTGCATTCCGTCGAAGGCGCTCATCCACGCCGGGTCGCTGTTCGACAAGATCAAGCACGGCGCCGACATCGGGATCCTCGCCGACAACGTGCGCGTCGACCTGCCGAAGCTGATCTCGTGGAAAGAGTCGGTCGTCAAGAAGCTGACCGGCGGCGTCGGCGGGCTGCTCCGGTCGCACCGCGCGGAAGCGATCATGGGCAGCGGGAAGTTCACCGGCCCGAACACGGTCGAGGTGAAGTCGGCCGCCGGCGTCGACCAGATCACGTTCGAAGAGTGCATCGTCGCCACGGGCTCGGAGCCGATCCAACTGAAGGGCTTCGCCATCGACGGCAAGAAGGTGATGGGCTCGACCGAGGCGCTCGCGTGCACCACGCTGCCGAAGCGCGTGCTCGTGCTCGGCGGCGGCTACATCGGGCTCGAGATCGGGACGTTCTGGAGGAAGCTCGGCAGCGAGGTGACGGTCGTCGAGATGATGCCGACGATCCTCGCTGGCATCGAGCAGGACTGCGCGCGCGTCGTGCTGGCGAAGCTGAAGAAGCGCGGCGTGACGGTGATGACCGAGACCAAGGCCGTCTCGATGGACGACGCAAAGGGCGGCGGCGTGTCGGTGCTCGTCGAGGGCAAGGACTTCCAGAAGCGCATCGACGTCGACGTCGTGCTCGCGACGGTGGGGCGTCGTCCGCTTTCGCAGGGCCTCGACCTCGAGCGCGCCGGCGTGAAGCTCGACGCGAAGGGCTTCATCACCATCGACCCGCAGCAGCGCACGTCGTCGCCGCGCATCTTCGCGATCGGCGACGTCGCCGGGCAGCCGATGCTCGCGCACAAGGCGAGCCACGAGGGCACGGTCGCGGCCGCCGTCGTCGCGGGCCAGAAGCGCGTGCGCGACTACAAGTGCGTCCCCGCCGTCGTCTTCACCGACCCCGAGATCGCGTCGGTCGGACTCACCGAAGACGAGTGCAAGGCGAAGGGCATCGAGGTCGCGGTCGGAAGATTCCCGATGGCGGCGTCGGGCCGCGCGCTCGCGCTCAACGACACCGACGGGTTCACGAAGGTCGTTGCCGAGAAGAAAACCGGCGTCGTGCTCGGCGTCCACATCGTCGGGCCCGAGGCGTCCGAGATCATCGCGGAGGCCGGGCTCGCGATCGAGATGGGTGCGACACTCGAAGACCTCGCGCTCACCGTCCACGCGCACCCGACGCTGCCGGAGACGCTGATGGAAGCGGCCGAG
>CAZOLL010000477.1:0-462 GCA_964580365.1 uncultured Phycisphaeraceae bacterium | reverse complement strand
GCGGCGATGGGCCACGCGATCCACATCTTCCAGCGGCCGCACTGACGGGATGGCGGCGCGTCCGCTCGTCGTCGTCCGGCTCGGACGCGTCGAGTACGCGTCGGCGCTCGCGCTGCAGCATCGGTTGGTCCTTGCGCGCGCCGCGGGCGACATCGAGGACCATCTCCTCCTGCTCGAGCACGATCCGGTCGTCACGATCGGGCGCGGCGGCGACGACGGCGGCGCGCGCGCGGCGGGCGTCCCGGTCGTCGAAGTCGAGCGCGGCGGCGAGGCGACGTGGCACGGCCCCGGCCAGCTCGTCGGCTACCCGATCCTCGCGCTCGAAGACGGCCGGCGCGATCTGCACCGCTACCTGCGCGACCTCGAAGAGGTCCTGATCCGAGCGCTCTCGGACGGCGGCGTCACGGCGACGCGCAAACCACCGCACACCGGCGTGTGGGTCGGCGAGAAGAAGATCGCGTC
>CAZOLL010000476.1:0-3738 GCA_964580365.1 uncultured Phycisphaeraceae bacterium | reverse complement strand
TCGCGCTATCTCTCGATCCCGCGCGAACGGATCTCGGTGGTGCCGCTCGGCATCGGCGTACTTCCCGATCGAAAGCAGCGCATCGCCGAGCGTCGCCTCGGTGTCCGCGCGATTCTCGTCCCCGGCCTCCGGGTGCTTCGCGATCACGTCGAGCGCTTCCTCGAGCAGTCGGATCGCCTCGTCCATCCGGTCGCGCTGCATCCGGACCTTGGCGAGGTTCTTCAGCGCGACCACGAACGCCGACTGGTTCTCCGGCGGCTTGCGGCGCACGAGATCGAGGGCATCGGTGAGGTAGCGGTCTGCGGCGGGAACGTCGCCGCCCGCGTGGGCGATCGCACCGAGCTCTCCGATCAGGTGCAGCACGAGCTCGTGGTCGGGTCCGTAGCACTTGCGTGCGAGGTCGAGCGCTTCGTTCATGATCTGCATCGACTCGGCGAAACGGCCCTGCTCCGCGAGCGAGCTGCCGAGATCGCGCAGCGTGTCGATGATGTCGGGGTGGTCGGGACGCAACGCCTTGCGCACGATGTCGAGCGCCTCGCGGTGCAGCGCCTCGGCCCCGGTCGGGTCGCCCATCAGCGCGTCGACGATGCCGAGCTCGTTCAGCGCGGCCGCGAGCGCGGGGTTGCCGGCCTTGGTGCGGCGCAGGACGTCGATCAGGTCGATCAGCTCGGCCTTGGCGCCGGCGAAGTCGCTGCGGGTGCGCCGCACCTCGGCGAGGAGGCGGCGGCTCTCGAGCGTGGCGTCGGAGTTCGGATCGATCCGCGAGCGCAGGTCGATCGCGCGGCGCACGCGCTCCTCCGCGTGCTTCGCGTCGCCGCGGTGCAGCAGGATCTGCGCCAGGAGATGGCTGCTGTTGGAGAGCCCCGCGGTCGGGTCGCCGGCAGTGCGCGTGCGCAGCGATTCGCCCTCGAGCACGAGGCTCTCGGCGCGCGAGTAGTTGCCGAGCGCGTCCTCGAGGCGCCCGACCAGGTCGAGCGCGCGCGCCACGTCTTCGTCGGTCGCTCGGCCGCTAGCGGCGAGCGACCGGCGCAGCTCGACCAGCCGGTCGAGGTGCACGCGCGATCCCTTGAGGTCGCCGAGGGACAGGAACGCCGAACCGACGACCTCGCGCAGCTCGGCTTCGACGTCGGGCTCGGACTCGAGCTGATCGAACCGGCGCTCGCCGAAGTCCATCAGCGCCTGCCAGACCGTGTAACCCGGGTCGGGCTTCACGAGGGGGTCGGACACCATCAGGACGTCCTTCAGGAGTCCGACCACCGTTCCCGCGCGCGCCGCAGACTTCTTCTCGTGCTCCATCGACTCCATCGCGGCATCGCGCTGGCGGTTCGCCTCGCGCCACGCGACCAGAGCCAGCACCAGGCCCGCCAGGAGCGCGATCAGCACCGACGACGACGCGAACAGCCACCCGCGGTGCCGCCGCGCGAACTTCGACAGCCGGTACAGCGTGCTTGGCGGACCCGCCAACACCGCCTCGTCGGCCTGGTAGCGCTTCAGGTCCGCCAGCAGCGCGTCCGCGGTCTCGTACCGCCGCGTGCGGTCCTTCTCGAGGCACTTCATGACGATCCAGTCGAGGTCGCCCTCGAGCTGTCGCGACAGCTTCACGTCGTCCGTGCGCCGCCGTTCCGCCACGTCCGACGCCGTCCCCGACCGCCGAGACTCCGCGATGTACGTCCCCACGTGGCGGCTCGGAGTGGTCGGCTCCACGTCCCGGATGATCCGCTGGAACTCCGCCGGCGACGCCGCCCGCAGCGAGTCCCGCAGCGGCGTGCTCCCCGCCAGCAGGTCGTACAGCAGCACGCCGAGCGCATAGATGTCGGTGCGCACGTCGATGTCGAGCCCCGACATCTCCGCCTGCTCCGGGCTCATGTATTCCGGCGTGCCGATGAACTGGTGGAATTCCGTGAACAGCGTCCGCTCGGTCAGCCGACCGTGCAGCGCCTTCGCAATGCCGAAGTCGATCACCTTCGGCACCGGCACGCCGTCGTGCAGCGTGACCAGCACGTTCGACGGCTTGAGGTCGCGGTGGATGATCCCCTTCTGATGCGCGTGGTGCACCGCGAGGCAGACCGGCAGGAACAGCTCGAGCCGCTGCTCCGTGGTGAGCCGGTTCACGTCGCAGTACTGGTTGATGGGCATCCCCTTCACCAGCTCCATCACGAAGTACGGCCGGCCGCTCGGCGTCGAGCCGGCGTCGAGCACGCGCGTGATGTTCGGGTGGTCCATCAGCGCCAGCGCCTGGCGCTCGGCTTCGAAGCGCGCGATGACCTGCCGCGTGTCCATCCCCGGCTTCAGGATCTTCAGCGCCACCTTGCGGCGCACCGGCTCGACTTGCTCGGCCATGTAGACGGTGCCGAAGCCGCCCTCGCCGATCTTCTCGAGCAGCTTGTAGGGACCGATGCGGTCTTCGCCCTTCGGAAGGTCCGGCGCGGGATCGCCGAGCACCTTCTCGTGCACGCCCTTCAGGTCGTCGGCGAGGCGCGCGAAGGGCATGGGCTTCTCCGCGCCCGACAGCAGCGCGTCGACCGCGCGCCGCAGCTCCGCGTCGCCCCCGCACTCGCGCGCGAGGAACTCCTCGCGCTCGGCGAGGCCGAGCGAACGCGCCGCGAGGAACAGCGCGGACGCTTTGTCGAAGCGGTCCTTCGGTCCCACGTTCAGCGCTCCTTCGCGTGGATGCGGCTCGCCAGCCACGCGCGCGAGACGGCCCAGTCGTCCGCGACGGTCGAGCGCGCGACGTCAAGCGCCTCGGCGATCTGCTCGTTCGTCATGCCGGCGAAGAAGCGCAGCTCGACGACGCGCGCCTTCCGCGGGTCGAGCTCGGCGAGCTCCGCGAGCAGTTGGTCCAGCTCGAGCACCTCGAGCGTACCGCGGCCGGTGTCCGCGACGACCTCGCGCGCTTCGTCGGACTCGAGCTCGACGCGTCCCTGCGGGTTGCCGCGCTTCTCGGCGCCCCGCTTGCGCGCGTGGTCGACGAGGATGCGGCGCATCGCCGCCGCGGCCGCGGCTTCGAAGTGCACGCGGCCGTGCCACGCCTTCTCGCGGCCGATCAGCTTGAGGTAGGCCTCGTGCACCAGCGCCGTCGGCTGCAGCGTGTGGCCCGCGCGCTCGTGCGCGAGGAACGCGGTCGCGATGCGCTTCAGCTCGTCGTAGACGCGCGGCAGGAGCTCGTCGGCCGCGGCGCGGTCGCCGCGTGTCACGCGGTCGAGCAGGTCTTCGAGCGACGGGCCCGGGGGAGGCGGCGGTCTCTCTGCCATTTCGCCCGACAGTATCGGTGCGCTCATGCGACCGCGAGTCTCCGCTCGACCGCGCCGCGCAGCGCGCGGCGTGCGCGATGCAGGCGGATCTTCGCGGCGTTCGCGGTGATTCCCAGACGACGCGCAGCCTCGGCGGTGTCGACGCCGTCGAGATCGCGCATGCGGATCAGCTC
This sequence comes from uncultured Phycisphaeraceae bacterium, assembly GCA_964580365.1. Lineage (GTDB taxonomy): Bacteria > Planctomycetota > B15-G4 > B15-G4 > JADJEK01 > CAZBOK01. Next base: position 314 of record CAZOLL010000476.1, on the reverse strand, counting down.
GCGGTGTCCCGAGGAGATCTCGCCGAGACAGCGGTTCAGCAAGGCTTTCTTCTCGGAGCGCTCGACGGCGCGAAAGCCCTCCGAGCCGTCGTCCGCTTCGGGGCCCGCGACGAGCGGGCGCAGCGCGAACTCGGTCTCCGGCGCGACGTCCGCGGCGAGCGCGCTGAACGTCCGCTCGGGCCGTCGGCTCTTCGAACGCTGCCGCAACAGCGCCGCGTTCACGCCGACGCGATGCACCCAGGTCGAAACGCGCGCTTCGCCGTGGAACTCGCGGAGTCCGCGGACCGCCGAGAGGAACGCGTCCTGGACCGCGT
>CAZOLL010000475.1:0-3742 GCA_964580365.1 uncultured Phycisphaeraceae bacterium | reverse complement strand
CCCGAGTTCACGATGCTCGAGCTGTACTGGGCGTTCGCGGACTACGAGGACATGATGGCGCTGTGGGAGGAGCTGCTCGGGCAGCTCGCGAAGAGCGTGCGCGGCACCACGAAGATCACGTGGAACGGCACCGAGCTGGACCTCACGCCGCCGTTCCGTCGCGCGCGCTACGAGGACCTCCTGAAGGAACACGCGGGCGTGTCGCTCGACGACGAGGCGGCGATTCGCGCGAAGTGCAAGTCGCTCGGCATCGACACGAAGGACAAGACGCACCACAAGGCTGCGAACGACCTCTTCGAGCACTTCTGCGAGAAGACGCTGATCCAGCCGACGTTCGTCACCCGCTACCCGCGCGGCATCACGCCGCTCGCGAAGTGGTGCGAGTGGGGCGGCGACCGCGCCGAGCGATTCGAGTTGTTCGTGAACGGCGTCGAGCTCGCGAACGCGTTCTCCGAGATGAACGACCCGATCGAGCAGCGCAACATCCTCGAGGCGCAAGTGAAGGAGAAGGATCCCGAGAACCCTGCGGCCGTCGACGAGGAGTTCCTCGCCGCGCTCGAGTACGGCATGCCGCCGGCCGCCGGCATCGGCATGGGCATCGATCGCTTGATCATGATCCTCGCCGACCGCTCGTCGATCCGTGACGTCGTCCTGTTCCCGACGCTGCGTCCGCTCGCGCACGGCGACGCCGCGCCCGCGCAAGAGCCGGCCGGCTGACCATGTACCGCCTCTTCCTCGCCACGCGCTACCTGTGGTCGCGGCCCATCTCGTGGGTCTCGATGGTGGGGATCTGGCTCTCGGTCATGGCGCTCGTCACCACGATCTCGATCATGACCGGCTTCCTGAACGAGACGCGCAACGCGATCCGCGGGACGATGGCCGACGTGATGATCTCCGTGCTCGCCGACGAATACACCGGCCAGGTGCTCGAGGCGGCGCCGTCGTTCGCCCAGGTCGAGAAGGTCGTGAAGGACGTGCCGGGTGTCGTGTCGATCGCGCCGCACCTCGTGCGCTTCGCGCTGATCCGCGCCGAGAAGCGCCCCGTCTACCTTGCGGGCTCGAGCCGCTTCCGCGAGCGGAGCTTCACGCAGGTCGTCGGCGTCGATCCGAAGCTCGAGAGCGCCGCCACCGGCTTCGCCGAGCAGATCCGGCACCCGTCGAAGGACAAAGGCATCGCGCTCGATGATCCAGAGCGACCGTTCTGGATCGCGAAGGTGCCTCCCAAGCTGAAGAACCAGGAGCTTCCGACGGTGCTGGTCGGCGAAGAGCTCGCGTCGTTCTTCGGACTGCAGAAGGGCGAGGTCATCACCCTCGCGACGATGCCCGAGGAGATGAAGGGCGACGAGATCAAGGCGCTCACGCAGCGCTTCATCGTCGGCGGCACGGTGCGCACCGGCCACTACCAGACCGATACGCAGACCGTGTGGATCGAGCTCGGCGCCGCGCGTCGCTTCGCGGAATCGCGCAGCGACTCGTCCGAGATCTGCGTCCAGGGCGAGCCCGGCGCCGACATCGATCGTCTCCGCGACGCGATCGCCGCGCGCCTCGGCGAGGCGGGCCTGCGCGCGAAGGTCGAGACGTGGGTGCAGCTGAACAAGACGATGCTGTCCGCCGTCGAGAACGAGCGCAGCATCCTCGGCTTCATCCTCGCGTTCTTCGTGCTGATCACCTGCTGCAACGTGTTCGCGACGATCACGATCATGGTGACGGACAAGACACGCGACATCGGCGTCCTGGCCGCGATGGGCGCAAGCGGCAAGGGCATCCTGCAGCTGTTCGTCGGCTCGGGACTCGTGATGACGGTGATCGGCGCCACGGTCGGCGTCGTCACCGGCGTCGTCCTCGCGAACAACATCAACCTGCTGAACGACGGCATCGAGGACGTCTTCGGCGTGCGGATCTTCCGCGCCGACGTGTACCTGTTCGACACCATCCCGGTGCACGTCGAGCCCTTGTTCGTCGCGTGCGTGTACGTGGCGACGATCGTCTTCGCGGGGCTGTGCGCGCTGATTCCGGCCGCGCGCGCGGCGCGGATGGACCCGGTCCGGGCGCTCCGCCATGACTGACGAACTGCTGCTCGAGGCGCGCGCACTCTCGAAGCGCTTCGTCACCGGCGGGCAGACGCTCGACGTACTGACCGGCGTCGACCTCTCGATCACGCGCGGCGAGACGCTCGCGATCGTCGGCGCGTCCGGCGCGGGGAAGTCGACGCTCCTTCACCTGCTCGGCCTGCTCGACCGCCCGACGAGCGGCGAGGTCCTGTTCCGCGGCGCGAGCGCGGGCAACGTCCGCGCGTCCGAGCGCGCGCGCATTCGTCGCGTGCACATCGGCTTCGTGTTCCAGTTCTATCACCTGATCCCCGAGCTCTCGGCGCTCGAGAACGTCCTGCTCGCGTCGATGATGGACCGCTCGATCGGCGAGTGGCTCGGCCAGCGCGCGGCGCACAAGCGGAACGCGACCGAGCTGCTCACCGGCCTCGGCCTCGGGCAGCGCCTGCACCACCGTCCCGCACTGTTGTCCGGCGGCGAACGCCAGCGCGTCGCGATCGCGCGCGCCCTCGCGAACGACCCCGAGATCGTCCTCTGCGACGAGCCGACCGGCAACCTCGACGAGAAAACGGCCGCCGAGATCGTCGAACTCTTGTTCGAGCTCTCCGCGCGGACGAAGAAGTCGTTCGTGTTCGTCACGCACGACGTCGACCTCGCGAAGCGCGCGAACCGCGCGTTCGTGCTCCACCTCGGGAAGCTCGAGCCGATGTGACCGCGTGCGGAGCTCAGCGCTCCGACTCGAGCGCCTTCGGCGGCCCGAGCACTTCGCGCATCAGGATCGCCTGGCGCCACTCGCGCGTCGTTCGCGGCACGATCCGGCGTGCGTCGATCGCGACGCCTCCGCGCGCGGCGGCCTTCTTCGCGATCGCCTTGCGCGTCGCGGCTTCCGCGGTCTTCCGCACCGAAGGCGAATCGGAGAGCTCCATCGCGGGCGCTTCGACGCGCAGCGACGCCGTGATCGGCGGCGGCGGCGGGGCGACGTGAGGGACCCTCGGCGCCCCGCTCGCCATCGGCGCCGGCTTCGGTGCGGGCGGGGGCGCCGGCGCCTCCGGCGCGTTCTGCCGCTTCAGCTCCTCCATGAACTGCCGCACGCGGTCTTCCAGCGCGGTCTGCGCCGGCGGCTCGACGCGCGCGTCCCGCGCGTCGGGCATCGTCGGATCGAGATCGGTCTCGTCCGAATCCTCATCGTCCTCGACGGGCATCTCGCGCCGCTGGTTCGCCTTCGCTTGTTTTCGCGAGGCGATCACGAACGAGAGGATGATGCCAATCGCGACGAGCACGCGCACGAACGGGCGCAACGCGTCGAAGAGCGGGTCGAGTCCCGATTGGAGGAGGATCGGCGACACGTCTCAGTCCTTGCCGCCGTCCTTGTCGCCGCCCGCGATCGTCTTGCGCATGTCGGTGTCCGCCTCGATGTTCTTGAAGCGGTAGTAGTCCATGACGCCGAGCCGCCCGGTGCGGAACGCCTCGGACATCGCGAGCGGCACCTGCGCCTCGGCCTCGACGACCTTTGCGCGGTTCTCCATCACGCGCGCCTGCATCTCCTGCTCCTGCGCGACGGCCATCGCGCGGCGCACTTCGGCCTGCGCCTGCGCCATGCGCTTGTTCGCTTCGGCCTGGTCGGCCTGGAGCTTCGCGCCGATGTTCTCGCCGACGTCGATGTCGGCGATGTCGATGGAGAGGATCTCGAACGC
>CAZOLL010000474.1:0-3744 GCA_964580365.1 uncultured Phycisphaeraceae bacterium | reverse complement strand
CAGGAGCTCGCGAAGTCGGCCGGCGTGATCGCCGTGCTCGTCGCGACGGGCGACAAGGCGCAGGTCGCGGTCGCGTGCGGCCCGTGCGGCGAAGGCGTGCCCGTTGCCGCGAACGCGCTCCTGACGGAGATCCTCGCGCCGCTCGGCGGGAAGGGAGGCGGCTCGCCGCGCGTCGCGCAGGGCGGTTGCGACGCCGCGCGCGCGGCGGAGCTCCTCGGCGCCGCGGCGACCCTCGCGCGGGCTCGCGCTGCCGGCACCGGGAGGGACGACCGATCCGCCTCCTGACGATCGCGCTCCTGATGTCGATGTTGCTGATCGCCGGCGTCGCCGTCGTGCAGTTCGTGCTGCCGCGCGCGACGTACGTCCGCCCGCACGTCGTCCTCGTCGTGCTCGACACCGTGCGCGCCGACCACGTCGCGATCGCGAGCGCGACGAACGTCGCCGGACGCGACACGACTCCGTTCCTGCGCTCTTTGGCGAGCGACGGGGTCGCCTATCCGGAGGCGCGCGCCGACGCGAACTGGACGCTGCCGTCGCACGCGTCGATGTTCACGGGGCTCCTGCCGTCGGAGCACGGCTGCCACTTCGAGCACCGCTGGCTCGACGACTCGCGAGTGACGCTGGCCGAGGACCTCTCGAGGCGGTTCGAGTACGCCACCGCCGCGTTCTCCGCGAACCCGAACGTCTCGCGCACCTTCAACGTGCTGCAGGGATTCAAGGACGCGTACGAGACCAAGGACGACCCCGCGGTCGCGGCCGGCGGGAACGCATCGGACGCTGTGCTCGCGCGGGCGACCGACTGGATCGTGCGGCATCCGCGCCGTCCGTGCTTCGTGTTCGTGAACCTGATGGACGCGCACCTGCCCTATGACGCGGCGCCGGGTCACGAGCGCGCGTTCGGCGACGCCGGCGCCGCGCTCGACCGCGCGCGTCTCTCCGACCGGTTGTTCGATCGCGTGCTCGCCGGCGACGAGAAGGTCGACGCCCCGTTCGCCGCGGCGCTCTCGGAGCGATACGACGCCGCGATCCGCGGCCTCGACGCACGGCTCGAGCGCTTCGTCGCGGGACTCCCCGCGGAGTTCAAGGAGCACCTCGTCCTCATCGTCGCGTCCGACCACGGCGAGGACCTCGGCGACCACGGGCTCGTCGACCACCAGGGCGGTCTCACCGAATCGCTCCTGCGCGTGCCGCTCGTCCTCCATGGCGCCGGCGTGCCGCGCGGCGAAGTCGCGCGCTCCGCGACCCCGCTCTCCGACCTGTTCCGCATCGTCCAGGACCTCGTGAACGGCGACTACCAGACCCCGCGCAGCGAGGCGGCGCACCCCTTGCTCGCCGAGCGGATGGTGCCGGTCGCGGTCGCCGAACGCCTCGCGCCGCGTCGCGCGTCGCTGTCGTTGGACGCGCTCGACCTGCTCGATCGCCGGGAGCAGGCTCTGGTGATCCCCGGCCAACCCTGGAAGCTCGTGCACCGCGAGGTCCCCGGCGGGGGTGCGCGCGACGTGCTCTTTGGGCTCGGACCCGGCATCGCGGACGAGGTCGAAGTGAAGGACTCCGACGCGTCCCGCGTCTCCGAGATGTCGCACCGGCGGGAGCAACTGCTCGCCGGCCGCCGGGTGCTGGACGAATCGCTCGCGCCCGAGCCTCCGCCCGAGGACGAGGCCGCGCGCCGCGCGGAGTTCGAGGCGCTCGCCGCGATCGGCTACGCGTCCGGTCCTCCGCGCGCGCAGATCGGCATCCACGGGTCGGAGCACCTCGGCGCCGGCAACCGCGCGTTCGCGCGCGGCGACTTCGCCCTGGCCGAGCGCGAGTTCCGCGCGGCGCGCGCGCTCGCGCCGGGCGCGGCCGAGGCGCGCTTCAACCTCGCGCTCACGCTCTCTCGCCGGGGCGATCCGGCCGAGCGGGACGCGTGGGTGGAGTACCTGCGCGTGGCGGACGCCGAGCACGGCCAGGCCGAGGCGTCGATCTCCGTCGCGCGTCAGCGGCTCGTCGAGATCGGCGCTGCGCCGCCGGCCAAGACCTCGAAGTAGAGCGACTCGAGCTCGGCGATCATCGCCCGCACGTCGAACTCGGCCACCTGCAGCGCGGCGCGCTCCGCGAGCGACCGGCCGCGTTCCGGATCGCGCAGGACCTGCATCAACTTCTCGGTGATGGCCGGCACGGAATCGACCGGCGCGAGCATCCCGGTTTCCCCGTCCTTCACGACGTCCCGCGACCCGCCAGCGGCGGTCGCGACGCACGGCACACCGGCGGCCATCGCAGACACCAACGCGCGCGGCAGCCCTTCCCATCGTGAAGTGAGCAGGAACGCGTCGAAGGCGGGCAACACCTCCGCGACGTCGTCGCGCGCGCCGGTGAAACGCACGGCGTGGTCGAGTCCGAGCCGCTCGCGGAGCCGCGACAGGCGCGCGCGATCCGGGCCGTCGCCGATCACCACGAAGCGCGCGGTCGGCGCCGCGTCCAGCACGCCGCGCGCGACGCGCAGCCAGACGTCGAGGCCCTTCTGCCGCTTCATCGCGGAGATCGTCCCGACGAGCGGACCGCCTTCCCGCATGCAGAGCCGCTCGCGCGCCGCGGCACGTCGGCCGCGCGCTTCGCGGAAGCGCTCGACGTCGATGCCGCTGCGGATCAGCGTGACCGGTCGCGGCGGCGCGCCGAACAACCCGAGCCTCCGGCCGACCTCCTCGTTCTCGCGCGAGACGACCACGAACCGCGTCGTGTCGGCCGCCGCGCGCCGCTCGAGCCGGATCGCGAGGTCGCGGAACAGGAGCGAACCGAACGCGGGGAAGCCGAAGCCGTGGACCGTGTGGATCGCCGGCAAGCCGAGCGCGCGCGCCGCGCGCCGGCCGAGGATCCCGGCCTTGCTCGAATGCGTGTGCACGAGCGCCGGACGGCCGGTCGTGCGCGCCCGCAACGCGGTGCGAAGCTCGGCGACCGCGCGCAAGTCGGAGAGCGGCGCGACCGGCCGCACGAGCGACGGAATCGTCTCGAAGTCGAGGCCGTCGATCGCGCGCGCGCGCTCGTCGAGCACTCCGCCCGGGCCGGCGAGCAGCGCGACGTCGAACCGCGAGCGGTCGAGCCGCGCGCAGGTGTCGAGAGTGTTCTCCTGCGCGCCGCCGAGCTCGAGGCGGGTGATGACGTGGATGACGAGCGGGCGCATCATCGCGCGCGGACCAGTGACTCCGCGGCCTCCTTGCCATGCAGCAGCGCGTCTTCCATCGAGAGGTAGGACCAGGTCGCGTAGCGGCCGACCGGGACGACGTTGCGATCGAGCAGCGCCGGGAAGATGCGGCGCAACGCCGCGCGCCGGTGGTCGTCGTGCAGCGCGTACGCGCACGGCAGGCGCAGCGTCGACCGCGCGAGCACGCGCCGCGATCGCTCGATCACGCCGGCGGCGATGAGGTCTTCGAGCACGCGCTCCTCGTCGTGCTCCGGCACGTCGAACTTCCCGTCGCTCCGCGCGGGGTACGCGACCTCGGCGGACACCGAGGTGCAGCCGGGCGGCGCCATCGACGGCGTGAGGTGCGCGGGGAACGACACGCGGTGGAAACGGAAGCGCGCCTCCGGGAAGTACACCCAGTGCCGCCGGTGGTCGAACTCGCCGTCCAAGCCGAAGTTGAACGACGCGACGGCGGTCGCGCGCAGCCGCGACGCCTCGGCGACGAGCTCCGCCGGGAAACCGACGATCGAGCGAACCAGCTGCGGCAGCGGGCTTGTCGCGATCACGGCGTCGAAGCGGACCGGCTC
>CAZOLL010000473.1:0-3758 GCA_964580365.1 uncultured Phycisphaeraceae bacterium | reverse complement strand
GAACTAGGTCTGGCGGCTGAGGCGCCGTAGAACCGCGCGAGCACGTCGACGCACGGCCGCGAGCCCGCCGTGACGACGAACAGGTCCGCGTCCACCACGCGATTGCCGGGCAGGCGCAGCGCGCGCACCGAGTCGCCGACGCGGTAGGTGCCGCGCGCGTCGGCGTTCAGCACGATTTGGCAGGACGACCGACCGAGCGCGTCGGTGACGAGCGCAGCGATGCGCTCGGAGAACTGCGCGAGGATGCGCGGCCCGCGTTCGACGATCGCGACCTCGCAGCCGCGGCGCAGGAAAGCGTCCGCCGCCTCGATGCCGGAGAAGCCGCCGCCGATCACCGCGACCTTGCGCGCGCCGGACGACAGTCGCTCGAGGATCCCTTCGAGGTCGGTGAGCGTCCGGAAGCGGAAGACGTTGCGCGCGTCCGCGAACTCCTTGATGGGAGGGATCACGGGCTCGATGCCGGTCGCCCACACGACGCTCGTGTAGGGCAACGACTCGCCGTCGACCTGCAACAGGTGTCGTCGCGACTCGAGCTTGATCGCGCTGCGCCCGGTGAAGACCTCCACGCGGTACACGTCGCGGAAGTACTCGACGCGCTCGCGGTTCAAGGCCTCGATCGCCGGCGCCTCGCCGGAGAGGTGGTAGGCCGGTCCGGATCGCGCGAAGCTGACGTGAGGTCCGCGCTCGATCAGGACGATGCGCGCGTTCTCGTCGGTTTCTCGGGCGCGTGCAGCGGCGGTCGGACCGGAATGGGCTCCGCCGACGACCAGGATGGTCCGCTTTGCCAAGGGCTTCTCCGTCGGCGAGGAGAGTAGCGGCCGGCCGCGCGGCTCGAATCCAAGTTTTCCGGAGGCGATTCAGGCCTTGCGCGCGGAGCCGATCGACCACGTGCCGTGGGCCTTGGCCACGATCGTGCCGTCGGCGCGCACGCACTCGCCCTCGAGGAAGGCGATCTTCTTGCCGCGCCGGACCACGTGCGCTGTCGCGGTCAGCACGCCTTCGGCCGCGGCGAGGAAGAGGACCGAGATCTGCACGGTGGCGCAGCGTTCGCCCTCACCCATGTGGCGGACCGCGCAGCGTCCCATCGCACCGTCGAGCAGCATCATCGCGAGCCCGCCGTGCACGACGTTCACTTCGTTCCGAAACGACGGGTCGGCTTCGAGCCGCAGGCACACGGTGCCGTCCGCCCGGTCCTCGGGCACGATGCCGAACTTTCGGTTGAACGGCGAGTTCTCGAGGGGTTTTCCTTCAGCGAACAATCAGCACCTTGCAGTTCCCGCAGCGGGCGAGACCGTCGAGCGCGGTGCGCGGCAGCTGGTTCGTCTGCCGGCAGAACGGACAGATCAGGCGGACGTCGTCGCCCGAGTCGGAGAAGCGCGGGCGGCCGCAGCGCGCGCATTCGGGGCGCGCACGAGGCGAAAACGTCCGGCACGACGCGCAGATCACGAGCTTCGCGCGCGGCAGCGGGCGCTGGCCGCCGGCCGCTTCGATGCGCTGCCATGCGTCGTGGATCGCCTTGAACTTCTCGGAGGCGATCTTCACGAACTCCGCGCCGAGGTGCTGGTACCGGTCCGGGTGGTAGGTCTTCACCAGCTCGCGGTAGCGCGCCTTCATCGTCTCCTCGTCGGCGCCCGGCTCGATGCCGAGCAGCCGCCAGTCCTCCTCGCTCTGCGTGCCGGCGGGGTCGCTCGGCACGACGAAGAGGTCGCGCATGTTGTGGAACTCGTCCGCCGGCATGCCGAGCGTCGCGGCCACCTGGCGCAGCGCGATCTCCTCGACCGCGAGCAGGTGGCGGTCCGCGAGCGCGATGCGGAACAGCACGAACACGGCGTGCGAGCGATCGTTCCGGTCGAGGCCGAGCAGCGCGCGCGCAGCGACGGCCGGCGGCTCGGCGGCGCCGGCGACGGCCTCCTCGATCCAGCGGTCGACGTTCGCGAGCTTCTCCGCGGGCAGCCCCGCGTCGCGCTCGAAGTAGCGGCGCAACTGCGCGCGCGGCGCCGCGTCGAACGGGCCGGTCACGCGGCCGACCGCGACGGCGACGCGGATCAGCGCGCGCGCGCGATCGGCGATCGGCGTCGCGCCGGAGAGCGACCGCGGCCGCGCGGAGGCGAGCCGCTGCTGGATCTGGTGGCCGACGAACGCGCCGACGGCGGCCCACGCGACGCGCGCGATGAAGCCGCCCTTAGCGACCGCGAGCCCGACCAACGCGCCGGCGATCAATCCGATCGATTCGGTCGCCTTCATCGGGACGTCTTCGCGCTGCGCCGCCGGACTCATTCCGGCAGCACCCGGCCGTCGACGTGCTGCGGCGGCGTCACGCCGAGTCGCGTGGCGATCGTCGGCGCGACGTCGATCGTCATCACCGGCGCGCTCGAGACGCGCGCGGCGACGCCGGCGCCGAACAACAGGATGGGCACGCGCTGGTCGTAGGGGTGGTGCGTGCAGTGGTTGGCCTTCACGTAGGGCGCAACGTCGAGGTAGTCGGGGTGCCAGCCCGGCTTGAACGCGATCATCACGTCGCCGCTGCGCTCGGCGTTGAACGAGCGGCGGAACGCGTCGGGCACGCCGGCGTCGTTCGCGTCGAGCAGGCGGTGGCGCGGGTAGAGCGCCTCGAACCCTGGCGCGTGCGCGAACTCCGCGACGACCGCGTCCTCGACCTCGGCCGACTTCATGCGATGAGCCGCGATCACTTCCTGATCGAGGTACACGTCCGGCCGGCAGCCGATCACCCAATCGGCCGCGCCGAAGCGCTGATCGAGCGCGGCGTCGACCTGCTGTGCGAGCGAGCTTTCGCGGACGCGGCCGGCGTCGAGACCGCGCGAGAGCTGCAGCTCGACGACCGGGTTCACTCCGTGATCGGAGGTGAGCGCGAGCACCCAGCGCCCCTTGCCGACCGACTCGTCGAGCGCCGCGAGGAACCGGCCGAGGGCGACGTCGAGCCACGCGTAGTACTCGGCCACTTCGCGCGAGTCCGGTCCGTAGGCGTGGCCGACGTAGTCCGCAGCGTTCATGCTGACGCACAGGAGATCGGGCACGTCGTCCTCGCCGAGCGCGAGGGACCTCCGCGCAGCGAGCGCGAGTTCGAGCGTGCGCTCGTCCGCGAACGGCGTGAAGGGAACGACGCCCGGCGTGTTCACGACGTGGGGGAACTTCGCTCCGCGCTCAGGGCCGAAGCCGTTCGGACCCTCGTAGGCCATGTCGTCGTCGGTGGCGCCGACCGAATGCGCGAGGGAATCGGACAGCGCCGTCTTCCACTCCTTGCCGATGAGCGCGGACGCCGGATTCTGCTTGGCCCACTCGACGGCGAAGTCGGGCAGCGCGTTCGCGTACCACGTCGACGTCGTGAACTCTGCGGACTTCGTGTCGACGTAGAGGCACACGTCGGGGTGCTGCCCGCCGAGCAGCGCTGCGGCGCGATCCTTCAGCGCCACCGCGACCACCTTGGTCTCCGGCCGCGCCGCCTTCAGCCAGTCGCCGATCGCGGGGAGGAGGCAGTCCTTCGGCGAGGCGCCGGGCACGTCGCGCAGAACGGAGCGCACGCCGGAGTCGACCGACGCGAGGTGGAACTTCCTGCGATCGTCGGCGTTGGGAAGGTCGTTCGACACGACGCCGTGGTGCGACGGGTTGCAACCGGTTGCGACCGTCGCGTGGCCCGGCGCCGTCGACGTGATCGCGTGCATGTGCCGCGCATAGGTGAACCACGAGCCGGCCGTGGTCAACCGCCACAGCCCGCCCTTCAGTTTCTCGAGGAACGGACG
>CAZOLL010000472.1:0-3765 GCA_964580365.1 uncultured Phycisphaeraceae bacterium | reverse complement strand
GTCCTGCGCGCGCGCCCGCTCCGCGCCACTGATGAACCCGAACATGATCCCCGCCATCAGCACGGGAAGCACGGGAAGCGTCCTCGCCCGTCGTCGCACCGCCATGCGCGCGAAGCTACCATCCCGCCCCATGCGCTTCGAGCCATTCGAATACATGCGCTGGGCGAAGACGACCGGCCAACAGGGCGAGTTCCGCCTCACGAACAGCGGCATGCCCGACCTGACGCCTTCCGACCTCGGCATCCCAGCGTCGGAGTTGACGTTCTCCACCAACGGGTTCGATCGCCCGCGAGACCTCACACCGCTGTTGTCGCGTCGCTTCCACGTCCCCGAGGACTGCATTTTCGTCGCGGCGTCCGCGTCGCACGCGAACGCGCTGGTCCTGATGGCGGCGCTCGAGTCCGGCGACGACGCGCTGGTCGAGACGCCGACATACCCCGCGCTGCCCCTCGCCGCGCGCCTCGCCGGCGCGCGCGTCGTCCCGCTGCCGCGCGAGTACGAGCACGGTTTCGCGGTCGAGCCCGATCGCGTGCGCGACCTCCTCACGGACAAGACGCGCGTCGTCGCACTGACGAACCTCCACAACCCGACCGGAGTGCGCATCGACGACGCGACGATCGACGCGGTGGCGGCGGAAGCCGCGCGCGTCGGCGCCATCCTCTACTGCGACGAGGTCTACCTCGACCTCATCGAAGGTGCGCGCCCGGCGTTCCGCGAGAACGGCAACCTCGTGTCGGTCGGCAGCGCGACCAAAGCCTGGGGACTCGGCGGCATCCGCATCGGTTGGGTGCTGGCGCCGCCGGACTTCGTGCGACGGATCGTGCAGCTGAACGACCTGCTCGTCGTGAACCCGCCGTGGCCGTCGGTTCGGATCGCCTGCGAGGTGTTCCGCCGCGAGCCGGAGTTTCGCACGCGACAGGCGCGCACGCTCGGCCCCGGCCGCGCGCTCGTCGATCGATTCCTGCGCGAGGAGCCGGCCGCGAAGTCGCTCGCGTGGGTGCCGCCTGCACCGCAGTCGATCATCGGCTTCATCCGGATGCTCGGCCGCGACGACGCATCGCCGTTCCTGGCGGGATTGCTCGCGAACCGCCGCGTGAACCTGACGCCGGGAAAGTTCTTCGGCGCTCCCGCGTTCTTCCGGCTCGCGTTCAGTCAGCCCGAGCCGGCGATCCGCGCCGCGCTCTCGGGCCTCGCGGCGGAGCTCGCCGCGACCGCCTGAACCGGTCGCTCAGTCGATCCAGTTCGGGATCTCGCGCTGGATCGCGTCGAGGCACGCGCGAAACGGCATTCCGCGTTCTGCCGCGATGCGCGCGACGTCCTCGAATTCCGGAGCCGCGCGGGACACGCCGGCGCCGCGCGCGAACTTCACGCGGACGTCGCCGAGCTCGGTGCGCACGACCTCGATCTTGCGCTCGAGCCGCGTGCGCCCGACGCCGTGGCGCCGCACGCCGAGCGTCGGCGTCTCCTGCCAAATGACGCGTTCGACGGCGTCGCGCTCCGACTCGCCGACGAGCGCGGAGAACAGGATTCCAGGCCGCGACTTCTTCATCTGGATCGGAGTCGCCCACGCGTCGAGCGCGCCCGCCGCGAGCACGCGGTCGATGAGGAAGCCCACGACCTGACCGCTCACGTCGTCGAGGTTCGTCTCGAGCACGACGAGCGACTCTGCCGCCTCGTCCGCCTCGCCGACGACGACGCGCAGGGCGTTCGGCGGACCGCCGGGACGCTCGCGCTTCCCGAAGCCGTAGCCGACCGAAGACGGCACGAGCGAGAACGCCGCGCCGAAGCGGTGCGTGAGCGTCGAGACGAGCGCGGCTCCCGTCGGCGTGACGAGCTCGCCTTCGAGCTCCGAGAACACCACCGGCGCGCCGCGCAACAGCTCGATGCTCGCCGGCACCGGCACCGGCATCACCCCGTGCGCCGCGGTCTGCGTGCCGCGTCCGACGGTGACCCGCGAGCAATACACCTGGTCGACGCCGAGCAGTCGCAGGCCCGCGACCGCGCCGACGACGTCGACGATCGCGTCGAGCGCACCGACTTCGTGGAAGTGCACCTCTTCCACCGTCGTGCCGTGCACTTTCGCCTCGGCCTCCGCGAGGCGCGTGAACACTGCGATCGCGCTCGCCTTGATCTGCGGGTCGAGGCCGGACCCCGCGATGATGTTCTTCACGTCGGAGAGATGTCTCTCGGGCTGCGTCGCCCCCGGCTCGACGAGCACCTCGAAGCGGACACCCTCCATCGCGTCGCGCCACACTTTTTCGACGTGAAGGCGGAAGCCGAGGTTGCCGAGCCGAGCCAGCTCGGCCTCGAGTGCCTTCACGTCGAGGCCGGCGTGGATCAGCGCGCCGACGAACATGTCGCCGGCGACTCCCGAGAAACAGTCGAGGTACGCGATGCGCACGGTCGAAGGAGCCTAGCAGCCCGACGTCTTGCCGCCGCCGCCTTCGTCGGGACACACCGTGACCGTCCGCGCGTCCACGCGCATGCGACCCACAGAGTCGGTCGCTACAGTCACGGCTTCGTCCGACCGGAGATTCGCATGCGGAAGCACCTCGTGATCGGTTTCTGGGTCCTCACCGCACTCGCTCTCGCCCTTGCCAGCGAGTCGCGCGCGCAGCCGGTGCAGAACCAGCCGCAGGTCCAGCCGAAGGGGGATCAGAAGGTCTTCCCGGGTAAGGGGCCTCAGATCGGATTCGACGAGGCGCGCTGGGAGTTCTGGTGGTTCTACAACAAGGAGCCGCTGCTCGGCCTGCGCCCGCGCATGAAGCTGCTCTCCACCGGCCAGTCCGACGCGGACGTGGCGTTCGAGCCGCTGAGCGACCGCGACGTCTCCGAGACGCTGGTGCCGAAGCTGCTCGGCGCCCTGAAGGACGCGAACCCCGAGGTGCGCATCGCAGCGATCCACGCGCTCGCGAAGACGCGCGACGTCGGCATCCGCACGCTGCTCGGCAAGCAGGTCTTCGACACGCAGTTCCTCGTCCGCCTGAACGCGCTGATCGCGCTCGGCGTCTGGGGCCAGACTTTCTATCTCGAGCGCCTCGAAGAAGTCGTTCGCGACCCGAAGGCCGAGCTGCAGGAGCGGATGTACGCCGCGCTCGCGATTGGCCTGATCGGCGGAGACACCGCGGCGCAGTCGATGCGCGCGCTGCTCGCGCCGGCCGCGTTCAAGGAGCTGCCCGCGATGGTTCAGGGTGGCCTCGCGTACTCCGCGGGCCTGAGCCGCGACCTCGACACTGCCGCCGCGCTCCGCGCGCTCCTCGCCGATTCGAAGCAGAGCGACCACGTCGTGCGCAGCTACCTCGCGCTGTCGCTCGGCAAAGTCGGCGACGCCACCGACGCGCAGGTGTTGCTGCAAGCGCTGTTCGACAAGGAGACGCAATTGCGCCGTTCCGCGGCGATCGCGCTCGGCGTCCTGCTGCGCAAGAGCGGCGACGACGTCGCGAGCAAGATGATCAAGAACGCCGCTCAGACCGACGGCGACCTGATGGTCCGGAACTTCTGCTACATCACCCTCGGGTGGATCGCGGGCGCCGAGAACTCGAAGTTCCTGCGCGCCGAACTCGAGCAGGTCGTGAAGACGCATCGCCCGTTCGTCGCGCTCGCGCTCGGCCTCGTCGGCGACTCGGAGAGCGTGCCGCTGCTCATCCGCCATCTCAACGATGAGACCGAGACGAGCTATCGTTCCGCGCTCGCGGTCGCGCGCGGCCAGCACCACGACCACCGCGCCGCGGCCGAGCGCCGGCCGGGGGTCCGCGCCGAGGCCGC
>CAZOLL010000471.1:0-3774 GCA_964580365.1 uncultured Phycisphaeraceae bacterium | reverse complement strand
CGCTCGCGATCACGGCGGTCGTTTCCGCGATCGCTCTCGTGGTCGGCCTGCGTTCCGGGCCGCCCGCCCTGGCGAGCGACAACGTGCAGATCCTGTTCTATCGCGAGTCCGCCGCCTCCGCGGTCCGCGTCGAGGAGGTGCGCGATGCGAGCGAAGCCGAACCGGTGCGCTGCCTCCTCGTGGACGGCAAGGTCGTCGCGACGTCGCTCCTGATGGATCGGCGGCTGCAGTACCTGCTCGGCTTCATCCCGACGCTCATCCGGCCCGACACGGAGAAGATCCTCTCGATCGCGCTCGGCACCGGCATGTCGTCGGGCGCACTCGCGATGCCGGGGGCCGAGTCGGTGACGATCGTGGAGTTGTCGTCCGGGGTCGTCGACGCGAGCCCGCTCTTCGCGCAGTGGACGGGCGACGTGCTGCATCGCAAGAACGTGCACCTGGTGCAGGACGATGGGCGCGCGTTCTTGCGCCGCTCGCACGAGACGTACGACCTCATCTCCGCCGACCCCATCCACCCGTGGATCGCGGGCACCGCGTTCCTATACAGCGCCGAGTACTACCGGCTCGCGCGCGACCACCTCGCTCCCGACGGACTCATGTCGCAGTGGATCCCGCTCTACGAGCTCTCGACGGAGGACGTGGCGGGCATCGTGCTCACGTTCTCGTCGGTGTTCGACCACGTGTCGGCGTGGATGACGGGGTACGACCTCGTGCTGCTCGGCTCGAAGTCGCCGATCGTGATCGATCCGGACCGCGTGGCGTTCGAGATGCTGCGCGAGCCGCTGCGATCCACGCTCGCGGGAATCGGTGTCCGCCGCGTCGAGGACCTTCTCGGGTGTTGGTTCGGAGGGAACGAGACGCTCGCGAAGTTCGGAGCGCTCGCGGGCGCGCGCGGGCCGATCACGGACGATCGCCCGTGGATCGCGTTCACCGCGCCGAAGAACGCGTTCGGCGGCTACGTGCTCGACGTGTTCCGCGAGTTGGCCAGCTCGCGCGAGAAGATCCCGCTCGTCGAGACGGCGAACCCCGAACTCGCTGCGCGGATCGAAGAGACCTCGCAGCGACTGCGCGACGCGGCGCTCGAGTTCGTCGCGGACGTCGCCGCGGGCCGGCCGTTCGGCGCCGCGCGGAACGACTACACCGCTCGCCTCCGCGGCATGGATCGCTGACCCCCGACGAACCTGTGGCGTGCACGGAACTTCGTCACGGTTCGATTCGGTTCGCCCCTCACGAATGCCGATAGGGACCCCTCGGAGGTCCGTGGAATGTTCGGCTTCGTTCGCATCGCGTGCGGTCTCGTCCTGATCCTCCTGCTCGGCGTCGCCGCCGTCCTTCGCATGCCGACGGCGGCGGAAGTGAACGCGGGCCACCAGTGCTTCGCAACGTTCGGCGCGGGCGCGGGCGATTTCGAACTCCCATCGCAGTGGGCCGCGGTGGATCCGTTCACCGCGCGGACGCCGTACCTCGGCCAGATCTGGTTCCCGGAGCTGCCGGCGTTCTCGACCCACGTGATGTACCTGCGCTCACGCATCGCGCAGCAGGAGATGTTCGTGATGTGGGGCCCGTCCAGCGAGCTCGCGCCGCTCTTCATGCGCGCGTCGACGCGCTGGGACCATCACTCGCTCACGCACGTCGGCGCCGAGCGATCGGCGAAGACGGCGGAGGGAGTCACGGTGAAGTACCGCGAGGCGATGACCGACTCGGGACGCTCGGCCGGGGACGGCGCGCGTTACTTCCTCGGCTCGGCGACCGTCGGGTCCTCGATGCTCGTCTTGAACGGCGGCGGCATCGCCGGCGAATTCGACGACGCGGCGTTCCCCGCGATCATCCGCTCGCTCAAGCTCCCCCGCTGAGCCGCGCGTCGCGTCGCGGCGCGAGCATCCGCTCCATCCACTTCGCGAAGACGTCGACCTCGACGTTCACGAGGTCGCCCAGCGCGAGCGCGCCGAGCGTGGTCTTCTCGCACGTGAGCGGGATCAGGGCGACGTCGAGCGCGGCGCCCGAAGTCCGCGCGACGGTGAGGCTCACACCGTCGAGGGCGATCGAGCCCTTCTCGACCACGAAGCGCTCGAGTCCGGACGGGAGCTCGATCGAAACGTCTCGCTCGAAACCGCGCGTCCGAACTGCGCGCACGACCCCCACGCCGTCGACGTGACCTTGGACCAGATGGCCGTCGAGCCGATCGCCGAGGCGAAGCGGACGCTCGACGTTGACCCGGGCCCCCGCCGCGAGGCGGCCGAGGCGCGTGCGCTCGAGGGTCTCGTTCACCATGGTGAACGCGGCGACCGTCCCGTTCAGGGAAGTGGCGGTCAGGCAGCAACCGGCCAGCGCCACCGAGTCCCCGACGGCGACGCCGCGGGCGAACTCGAGCAGGTCGACTTCGATCTGGGCGCAGTCCTCCCCCACGTTCACGGACTTCACGAGCCCCGTCCCCTCGACCAGTCCGGTGAACATCCGAGTCGCCCTAACCTCCGTGGGACCGATTGCTTGACCGCGCTTTGGCGGGCGGTAGCATAGCCCCCTTTTGCCAGCCTCGCAGAACTTCGCGGTCCGCGAGCCGGGCGGCCGGGGACGAGACCGGAAGCGTGGCCCTTCGGATCCACATCCTCACGCTGTTCCCGGAAGCCTTCGACGGCTTCCTGAGTTCGAGCATCGTGCGGATCGCGCAGGAGTGCGGCGCGCTGGCGATCGAGCGGATCGATTTCCGCCGATACGCGACCGATCGACACCGCACCGTCGACGATCGGCCGTTCGGCGGTGGCCCCGGGATGCTCTTGAAGCCGGAGCCGATCTTCGCGGCGGTCGAGGAGCTGGAGGCGGTGCGAGGTCCGATGCATCGCGTGTTGCTGACGCCGGCCGGTCGGAGGCTCGACCAGGCAGCGGTGGAGCGACTCGCGCGGCTTCCGGAGATGTCGGTGCTCTGCGGTCGGTACGAGGGCGTGGACGAGCGCGTGCGGCTCGGGTTGTCGTTCGAGGAGGTCTCGATCGGCGACTACGTGCTGTCCGGCGGCGAGGTCCCCGCGATGGTGCTCGTCGACTCGATCGCGCGGCTCTTGCCCGGCGTCCTCGGCGACGAGCGTTCGTCGCGGACGGATTCGTTCGCCGTCGGGGTCGACGGTCGAGCGGACGAGCGCGTGGAGTACCCGCAGTACACCCGACCGCGGGAGTTCCGCGGCATGGCGGTCCCCGACGTGTTGGTGTCGGGTGACCACGGAATGATCGAAAGCTGGCGGCGCGAGCAATCGATTGCGCGCACCGAACAGCGTGACCGGCGCCGTCGCGCCGGCGAACGGACGAACGAAGGCGCCTGACGCGCGCGAAACCCCCGAGGTGGACGATGGACCTGATTCGTGAGATCGAGAAGCGGCACCTGAAGACGGACGCTCCGAAGTTCGAAGTCGGCGACGCGGTCGACGTCGAGGTGCGCATCGCGGAAGGCGACAAGGAGCGCATCCAGCTGTTCTCCGGCGTCGTCATCGCGATCCGCGGCAGCGGCGCGCGCCGGATGTTCACGGTGCGCCGCATCGTCCAGGGCGAGGGCGTCGAACGCATCTTCCCGATGCACTCGCCGAAGATCGCAGGCGTCCGCGTCAAGCGCCACGGCCGCGTCCGCCGCGCGAAGCTGTTCTACCTGCGCGGTCGCCACGGTAAGGCGGCGCGCATGAAGGAGCGCGCGCGCGTGACCGAGACCGTCGAAACCTCGAGCTGATCGCGACCGAAGCGCGCGACGCAGTCGGCGCGCTTCGAGGAAACCGGCGCGCGGACCAATGCGGA
>CAZOLL010000470.1:0-3784 GCA_964580365.1 uncultured Phycisphaeraceae bacterium | reverse complement strand
CGACGCGCGAGCGCAGCCGGAACGTCGCCGCAACGTCGTCGTTCACCGTGAGGTCGACGTGCCGGTGCCGGTAGCGGATGTCGACGTCGGTGAGGCCCTCCCACTTCGCAGGCGGCGGACGCAGCGACTTCGAGAGGAGGTCGACGTGCGTCGCGAAGACCGACAGCTCGCCGCGCCGCGTCTTGCCGAGCACGCCGGACGCGCCGACCCAGTCGTTCAGGTCGAGCGTGTTCTTCAGGAGCTCGAACCGCTCGGCGCCGAGCTTCTCCTGCTGGACGTACACCTGCAGGCGCCCGGTCTCGTCCTTCAGGTCCAGGAAGAACGACTTGCCGTGGTCGCGGAAGGCGACGACGCGGCCGGCGATCGTGAGCTTCGCGTCGGAACCCTCGACGAACGATTCGCGGGCGGGCGCGATCATGGTCCGGTCGGCCGCGCCGCGCTCCGGGAAGCGCTTCGGGTAGGGATCTCCGCCCGCGGCGAGGAAGCGCTCGAGCTTGGCCATTCGTTCGTCGGGGATCGGTTCGCCCATCCGGGTCTCTCGGTCTCTGTGCATCGCGCTCGGCGTGCGCGAAGGGCGCAGAGCTTAAAGGTCGCGGGCGGGGGGCGTACACTCCCGCCGCGATGCGCCTCCGACTGCAGGGCGTCTTGTTGTTCCTGTTCATCCCGCTCGTGCTGTGGCTCTTCCTGGCACAGCCGAAGTGGCCCGCCGTCGCGCTCGCGGCCGGGGTCGTGATCATGCTGGCGCACCGGCGCCTCGCGGGGCCGTTCCTCGCGAAGAACGTGTCCTTGCGTTCGGCGTGGACCGGGGCGGAGCTCCCGCAGGCGGAGGCGGGCGCTCCGCGGTTCGTCTACCGCGTGCTCGCGTCGGGTCGCGAGTGGCCGATGCACTTCTCGAGCGAAGCGGAGCGCGAGCGCGCGGCGCGGTTCTTCACGCTGGCGCACGAGGCGCTCCTCCCGCTGCGCTTCGCGATCCTCGCGCCGCTCCTCTACTTCCTGGTGATGGAGAGCCTTCGGATCGGCGGCGTGGTCGGCGACACGGCGGCGGTCGACAACTGGATCTTCCGCGGGATGATCGGCGCGACGACGCTCACCGTGGCGCTCGGCTACCGCTTCGTCGATTCGATCCCGCCCGAGCGCGGGCCGGTGCGGTTCCCCTTCCCGGTCCACAACGTGTTCCTGCTCGGCGGGCGCTGGACGCTCGTGATCTTCGGCGCGGTCGGCGCATGGTGGATCATCGACGTCGGGATCCACGTGATCCGGAGGCTGCAGGCGCCTTGAAGGATTGAGAGGCCCCGCCGGCGCGATTAGAGTGTCGCGTTCGACCCCGCGCCGGAAGCGGGTTCGCGAACCGACCCCTCCCCGCCAGCGGAAACCCCATGTCCTTCGAGGTCTCGAACGTCGGCCCCTGCAAGCGCGCCATCAAGTTCTCGATCCCGCCGGAAGAGGTGAACGAGGCGTTCGCCCGCACTTGGCGCTCGGCGCAGCAGAACGTGCAGTTGAAGGGGTTCCGCCCCGGCAAGGTGCCGCGCGCCGTCATCGAGAAGAAGTTCGGCCCGCAGCTGCTCGACGACGTGAAGCAGAACCTCATCAACACGGCGTTCCGCGCCGCGATCCAGGAGCACGACCTGCGCGTCCTGCGCAGCCCGTCCGTCGACACCGACGCGATCAAGGTCGAGCGCGACCAGCCGGTGGCGTTCGAGGTGACCGTCGACGTGCGCCCGGAGTTCGATCTCCCCGTGTACCGCGGCATCGACGTCGCCGCGCCGCAGGTCATCGTGAACGATCTCGAGGTCGACAACGAGATCGAGCGCATGCGCTCGCGCTTCGCCGAGGTGGAAGCCGTCGAGGGCGCCGTCGCCGCGAAGGGCGACTACCTGCAAGTCGACGTCGACTACCAGATCGACGGCGCGGTGGTCCTCCACCACGACGACGCCGTGGTCGACATGAATGGCGACACGATCGACGGCCTCGAGGCGCAGGGCGGCGCGATGCTCTTCGTGGGGAAGGCGGTCGGCGCCACGGTGTCGGTCTCGCTCGTGCTGCCGAAAACGTTCGAGCCGAAGGGCTACGCCGGCGCGAAGGCGAACCTCCTCACCTCGGTGAAGGCGATCAAGCGGGTGAAGTTGCCCGACGTGAACGACGAGTTCGCGAAGAAGGTCGGCGCGGACGACGCCGCCGACCTAAGGGTGAAGATCAAGGAGGAGGTCGGCCGCGCGAAGGGCGACCAGCGCAACCGTTACATCGAGGACCGCGTCATCGACGAACTGATCAAGAAGACGAGCTTCGAGGTGCCGGTCGACCTGGTCGAGGAGTCCGTGAAGGAGCAGCTCCATCGCATGGAGCACATGCTCGTCGAGCGGGGCAAGAGCGAGGCGGAGGCGCGTGCGCAGGCCGCGTCCGAGGCGGACAACGTGCGGCAGGATCGCATGCGTTCGCTGAGGTCGACGTTCCTGCTCGACCGCATCGCCGAGGCCGAGAAGCTCACGGTCAGCGAGCAGGAGTTGGAGTCCGCGGTGCGAATGTTGGCGGCCGTTCACAACCGACCGCTACAAGAAGTGTTCGACGAGTTGGTCGAAAGCGGTCGCCTCGGAGGTCTTCGGGCTCAGATCATGGAGACGAAAGTCCGAAAACTGCTGAGAGAGGCCGCGAGAGTCGCGGACGCACGCACCGAACCCGGCAAGTCCTGAGGCCCGAACCCCGATGAGCGAGATGAACTCGATCAAGAGCTACTACCCGATCCCGTACGTCATCGAGAAGACGGGACGCGGCGAGCGCGCCTACGACATCTACTCGCGGCTCCTCGAGGACCGCATCATCTTCATCGGCACGCCCATCGACGACACCGTCGCCAACGCGGTGATCGCGCAGCTGTTGTTCCTGCAGAAGGACAACAAGAACCAGGACATCAACATCTACATCAACTCGCCGGGCGGCAGCGTCTCGGCGGGCCTCGCGATCTACGACACGATGCAGTTCGTCCAGTGCGACGTCGCGACCTACTGCATCGGGATGAACGCATCGATGGCCGCGCTGCTCCTCGCGGGCGGCACGAAGGGCAAGCGCCACGCGCTGCCGAACGCGCGCATCATGATCCACCAGCCGTGGGGCGGCGCGTCCGGCACCGCGGCCGACATCGAGATCCAGGCCAACGAGATCATCAAGATGAAGGCGCAGCTGTCGAAACTGCTCTCCTTCCACACCGGCCAGCCGTTGAAGCAGATCGAGAAGGACTCCGATCGCGACTTCTACATGTCGGCGACCGAAGCGAAGGAGTACGGTCTGGTGGACGAGGTCGTGGAGCCGCTGCGGGCCACGAAGGCCTGAGAGCGGGTCCCGCGACGACGAGGACGACGGAAGGCACATGGCGACCCGCACCCCGCGCGACACCGAGCGATGCACGTTTTGCGACAAGCCGAAGCGGCAGGTCGCGAGCCTGATCGCCGGCCCGCCGGGCGTCTACATCTGCAACGAGTGCGTCGAGCTGTGCAACACGATCCTCTTCGAGGACACCGGCCGCCGTTCCGGGCCGATGACGACGCGGCCGCACGAGCCGACGACCGCCGCGTTCACCGGCAAGCTCCCGACCCCCACCGAGATCAAGACGCTGCTCGATGAGTACGTGGTCGGGCAGAACCACGCGAAGAAGGTCCTCTCCGTCGCGGTGTACAACCACTACAAGCGCCTGCGTGCGCCGCGCGCCGCGGCTCCGGGGGCGACGACGCCCGCGACACCAGCAGCGGCCGCCGCGGCGAAGGTCCACCACGGCCGTGACGAGGTCGAGCTC
>CAZOLL010000469.1:0-3786 GCA_964580365.1 uncultured Phycisphaeraceae bacterium | reverse complement strand
GACGCGGCGGCTCGACCGTCGTCAACAACTTCAACATCCGGACGCCGAACGCGGACTCGTTCCGCAAGAGCCGCCGCCACATCGAGCAGGACGAGAAGCGGCGCGCGTCGCGCGGCAGCTGACGCGCAGGACTTGACGGGCGCGCGCATCGACCATCCCTTCGGGGATCTCCAGTTCGAGAACCCCCACGAGGAGATCCACGATGATGATCGACGGTTACGCCACGGCCGCGAAGTGCTCCGGCAGCGGCGCCAACACTCGCCTCGCGGTGCCGGCTTCCGAGGTCGGCTCCGTGATCGAACGGTTGCGGCACGTCACGGAGCGAAACGCGAAGCTCCTGCAGGAACTCGGCTCCAGCATGGAGCCCGTCCTTCGCCCCGAGCCGCCAGTCGGCGTGATGGCGGGCGGCGCTTGCGCCGAGACACCGCTGACGTGCTCTCTCGCGCAACAGCTCGGCGACCTCGTACGCATCGCCGAGGCGCAGGCCAACCACATCGAACACTTGCTCTCGCGCCTCGCGCTCTGACGCGCGCCCCACTTGACGAACCGCGCCGGCGAACGATCCCTTCCGAGGGGAGGAGATCGCGCGCCGGATGAGCTTCCACGAGATCCAGTTCCCGACGGGCGTCTCGTGGGAATCGCAGGGCGGCGCCGGCTACGCGGTGCACGTCAGCGAGAGCGACTCCGGCCAGGAAGAGCGCGTGCTGGTCCGGCAGCAGGGCCGGATGCGGTTCAACGCGAAGGAGCAGGTCAAGAAGTACAACGACCTCGTCGACATCACGACGTTCCACCGCGCCCGCAAGGGCAAGACGCACGGCTTCCGCTTCAAGGACTGGACCGACTACAGCTCGACCGCGCGCGGCCGCAACTGGGGCAACAGCGACGACGCCGGTGCGGCCGTCACGTTCCTCGACCAGAACATCGGCACGGGCGACGGCACCACGCAGGTCTTCCAGCTGGTGAAGCGGTACACGGACGCGGCCGGCACCGACGTCCGCACCATCAAGAAGCCGGTCACCGGCACGGTGCGGGTCGCGGTCAACGGCTCCGAAGTCTTCGCGTGGGTCTGCGACTACACGACCGGCCGCATCACCTTCTCGGTGGCGCCGGCGGCCGACGCCGTCATCACGGCGGGCTTCGAGTTCGACGTCCCGGTGCGGTTCGGCGAAGGCGTCGAGGACGCGCTGTCGGTCACGGCCCGCGACTTCGGCCGCGGCGACATGCCGGACATCCCGCTGATCGAGCTGCTGGACGACGAGCTCTACCCGGAGGACCGGCTGTTCGGCGGCGACACGTTCGTGTCGGTCGGATCGGCGCCGGGCGTCTCGCCGTCGATCACGACGCTGTTGTGGGTGATCGACCCGGGCGCGTCCGGCAAGAAGGTCTACCTGCCCGACCTGATCGGCCTGCCGCGAGGCGGGCCGCTGCTCTGCCTGGTGAACGCGAGCGGGTCGAACTCGATCGCGGTCGAGCGCATCACGCCGCCGGGCGGCCTCTCGTACAGCTCCTACTTCACGCTCGCCGCCGGCGAGACGGCGCAGCTCTTCCACGGCGTGACCGGCGCCGGGGTCTCGTCCTGGTACCGGTTCTGAGGAACGACGATGGCGAACATCTTCCACCAGCGCGGCCTGAAACTGATGCTCGCGCAGTTCTTCCAGAACGACACCGAGCAGACGAACTTCTACCTCGCGTTCTCGACGGCCGCGCACACGCCCGACAAGGACGACTCGACGTTCGCGGCCGTCACCGAGGTCGCGACCGGCAACGGCTACTCGACCGGCGGCATCTCGCTCTCGCGCAACACGACGGACTGGATCAACCTCACGCAGGACGACACGAACAACCGCGCGACGATCCAGCTGAAGAACCTGTCGTTCACGCCGTCGGGCGGACCGTTCCCCAACGGGGTCGACGGCGCGCGCTGGGCCCACATCATAACGGACGAAGGCACGATCGCGTCGCGGCAGCTCATCGCCTCGCTCGACCTGCTGATCCCGATCTTCGTGTCGGACGGCCAGGCGCTCACGATCTCGTCGACGACGCTGCGGCTCGCGGCCTGATCGACGCCGACGATGGCTGCGCATCGGTTCTACCTGTCGACGGCAGCCGCGCCCGTCTCCGTCACGAAGGAGTCGGGGTGGAGCGGCTCGTCGTTTCTGACGGGGCTCCTGCGCAACTACAAGGGCACGACGTCGACGACGACGAGCTCGGCGATCTCGCTGTCGGGCACGAACGCCACCATCCTGCTGCAATGGGTGAGCGACGGAATCGCCGCCCAGACGATCTCCGGGCTCACCGTGAAGATGCAGCTCCTGCTGAAGGAGTCGAGCGCCGCGGCGAACATCGACCGAGTGCAGATTTGCCTTCGGGTCGTGTCGAACGACGGAACAACCGTCCGCGGCACCCTGTTCTCGCGGACCACCTACACGACGAACAACGAACTCGACGACACCGGGCTGCGCAACCGGATGGTGCTGGACGGCGACGCCGTGTCGTCGGTCACGGCGCAAGACGGCGATCGCCTGGTGCTCGAGGTCGGCGTCCGGACACTCACGATCGGCTCGTTCACCGCGCAGTTCCAGTATGGCGAGAACGCCACGGACCTGCCGGAGGACGAGACCACCACGAGCGGCGCGTCGTGGCTCGAGTTCTCGAGCCCGATCGTGATGCAGGCGCTCACCGTCTCGCCCGGCAACGTCGATGCGACGGCCGACCCGACGCAGGCGACCGAGACGTTCGGCGCCGCGACGGTGACGGTCGGCAACGTCGACAGCTCGGCGGTGGCGGTTCAGCCGGGCCTCGCGCTCGGCCCCGTGACGCTGCAGCCCGCGCAGGGCATCACGTCGGTCTTGGGCATCGCGACCGTCTCGCAGCCGGGGCTCTTGCTCGGCCCCGCGACGGCGACGATCGGCAGCGCGACCGCGAACGCCGACATCACCGGCCCGATCATCACGACGACGGCCGAGTACACGCCGCCCGACGCGGAGGCGCGCTACTTCGGCGGCGCGAAGGCGGTCGACCCCAGCACGCACCCGGTCCTGAACCCCGAGCTTGCGCGCGTCTACTTCCTCAAGACCGGATCGACGCCCGGCTACCTCTCGCTCGTCTCGGCGCAGAAGCTGCCGATCACGCAGCTCGGCTACGGGCACCTCGCCATCTTCAACGGCTCGGACGGCGACTGCGACCTGAAGGACTCGGCCGGCAACGTGCTCGCGACGATCCCGTGGGAGCGCTCGGCGAAGGTCTCGCTGGTCTCGAAGGCGGTGCCGCAGGGCGTGTGGCTCGTCGAGATCGGGACGGAGCTCTTCTGATGCTGACGCTCCCGGGCTGGGTCGAGTCGATCCGGACGCAGCGCATGAAGCGCCTCGCGGTCTGCTACCGCGTCGAGCGCAACGACGGCGAAGTGTTCCGCTTCACCACGCACGACCGCGACCTGATGACGCGCGCCGGTGCACCGCCGCTCGAGATGGCGCTGTACCAGGCGGCCGGCTCGCTCTCGCCGGAGTCGGCCAGGAAGGACTCGGGAGGCGCACCCGAGACGTCGTCCACGTTCGCGGCGTTCGACACCGACCTCGCCGGCATCACGCAGGAGGACCTGCGGATCGGCCTGTTCGACGGCGCCGAAATGCTCGTGTTCGTCGTCGACTGGCGCTACCCGTTCATGGGGCCGATCGCGCTGTCGCGGTACTTCGTCGGCGAGATCACGTGGAACGGCGAGCGCTACACGTTCCAGCTCGCGAGCGTCGCGCAGCAGTCCGAGGTCGCGATCGGCCGCGTGTTCGGCCG
>CAZOLL010000468.1:0-3788 GCA_964580365.1 uncultured Phycisphaeraceae bacterium | reverse complement strand
AGATCCGGATGAACCGCGACTTCTGGTACAGCTCGTCGAGATCGCGCGAGCCGAGGTAGCCGAGGCCCGCGCGGACGCCGCCGACGAGCTGGTACACGAGCGCCGCCAGCGGACCCTTGAACGGCACGATGCCCTCGACGCCTTCCGGCACGAACTTGTCGCGCGACGCGACGTCGCCCTGGCGGTAGCGGTCGCCGGAGCCGAGCGCCATCGCGCCGAGGCTGCCCATGCCGCGCACTTGCTTGTAGGAGCGGCCGGAACGCAGCACGACTTCGCCGGGGCTTTCCTCCGTGCCGGCGAACAGGCCGCCGACCATGATGCAGCTCGCGCCGGCGGCGAGGGCCTTCACGAGGTCGCCCGAGTGCCGCACGCCGCCGTCGCCGATGATCGGGACGCCGGCCGGCCGCGCGACCGAAGCACAGTCGAGGATCGCGGTGATCTGCGGCACGCCGACTCCGGCGACGACGCGCGTCGTGCAGATCGACCCGGGACCGATGCCGACCTTCACCGCGTCGGCGCCGGCATCGATGAGGTCGCGCGCGGCTTCCGCGGTCGCGATGTTGCCCGCGATGACGTCGACCGAGAACGCTCGCTTCGCTCGGCGGATCGCGTCGAGCACGTTCTTCGAGTGGCCGTGCGCGGTGTCGATCACGAGGACGTCGACGCCCGCCTTCACGAGCTCCGCGGCGCGCTCGTCGTCCTTCACGCCGATGGCGGCGCCGACGCGCAAGCGGCCGCGCGCGTCACGAGCGGCGTCCGGGTACTCGGTGAGCCCCTTGATGTCCTTCATCGTGATCAGGCCGTGCAGGCGGCCCGACTCGTCGAGGAGCAGGAGCTTCTCGATCTTGTTCTCGCTGAGGATCCCCTTCGCCTCGTCGAGCGTGGTGCCCGGCTTCGCGGTGACGAGCTGGCGCGTCATCACCGCCGAGAGGAGCGTCTCGGGCGCGCGCTGGAAGCGGAGATCGCGGCTGGTGACGATGCCGACGACGCGACCGTCCTCGACGATCGGCAGGCCGGAGATGCTGTGCGTCCGCATGATCTCGCTCGCGGTCCCGACGGTCGCGTCGGGCGGGAGCGTGATCGGGTCGGCGATCACGCCGTTCGCGGAGCGCTTCACCTGGTCGACCTCGCGCACCTGATCCGGAGCGTGAAGGTTCTTGTGGATGACGCCGAGACCGCCCTGCCGAGCGAGGGCGATCGCGAGGCGCGACTCCGTGACCGTGTCCATCGCGGCGGACACGAGCGGGATGTTCAGCGAGATGTTGCGCGAGAAGCGCGCGCGGGTCGTCACGGTGCTCGGCAGCACGTCCGAACGGACGGGGATCAGGAGCACGTCGTCGAACGTGATCCCGTCGCGGACGATCTTCTCTTCCGAGGTGAACGCGCGAGCGCTCGTCGCCGGGAGGTCCGCTGCGGGGCTCGAACCCGGCGCCGCGCTTGGGGCGGTTTCGGGAGGCGTTTCTGCGTTCCGGGGCGCCATCGGCACATGCTAGCAGCGCCCCCTCCGGCGAAGAAGCGCCGAGCCGCGGCGGACCGCCGGCGAAGAAAACCGGGGCCCCGTGGAGACACGCTCCGCCGAGGCCCCGACGCAAGAAGGAGGAGATTGCATTCCCCCTCTCGTCCCCCCGCCGAGCGCTCTTGAGAGCCGATTCGAGAAGTCGCGTTCAGCGCGGGTTCTTCTGGGTCTGTGCGCCCGGAAGCTCGATCGCTCCGAGGCGGATCCAGCCGGCGAGTTGATCGATCCGATCGGAAACCCTGCGCGTCTCCGAGCCGACCCCGTGCGCGCGGACCTGCTCGTAGAACGCCTGCGCCGATCGCGCGTCGGCGACCGAATGGTCGCGGATCGCCCGCGAGTAGTAGGCGTCGGCGAGCACGAGCAGCGCCGCCGGCGATTCGCCGCCGCCGGCGCGCGACTTCTCGAGCACGTCGATGGCCTCGTCGAGACGCGCGGCGGATAGATGCGCGCGCGCGACCAGGCGGTCGAGCTCGCGCTCGTGCGGGAACCGCCGGCGCGCGTCGTGCACGACGTCGAGCGCTTCGTCCATGCGGCGGAGCGCGACGAGCGAATCGATGCGGCCGAACCACAGGTTGCGATCGTCCGGGAAAGAGCGCGTCCCGGACTCGAACGCGCGAAGCGCCGCTTCGTCGTCGCCGCGCGCGAGATCGACGTCCCCCATCTTCCGCAGCGCGAAGCGATTTGGCGTGCCGACGGCGCACGCGCGGATCGCGGTGTCGGCGGCGAGCCGCAGGTCGCCCGCAGCGTGAGCACGTTCGGCGGCGGCGAGCAGAGTCGCCTGCTTCGGATTGCCGAGGACGAACCGCGGCACGAGGAGCGCGATCGCCGCGATGGCCGCAGGCAGGACGACGAACCGGATCGGCGCAGGGACACGGATCTCCGCGCGCGAAGCGGCGCAGGACGCGAGTCCCACGCCCGCGAGCACGAAGAACAGGAGCGCGCCGGTCGGCGACGCGATCGGTGTCTGCACGAGCGAGACGACGAACACCACGCTCAGTCCTGACAAGCACGCGCGCGCGACGGAGCACCGGGTGTGCGCGTCGTCGTCGGCCGGCGCCGTCGAAGCCGAGCGGGCGATCGCGACGACGAGCGAGAGGACGTACGCCGCGAAGAGCAGCAGCCCGACGACCCCGAGCTCGGCCGCCACGTGAAGCAACTGGTTGTGCGCGTCGCGCTCTTCGAGCCGTTCGAAATTCGCCGGGATCTTCGGATCGTGCGGGTCGAGGCGAACGAGCGCAGTGTCGAAGTTGCCGCCTCCGACGCCCGTCCTTGGGTGCTCGATCGCCATGGACGCCGCGAGCTTCCAGACCGCAGAGCGCGCGCTGCCCGACCGCGGGTCGATCCCGACGCCGCCCAGCGTGCTGTTGATCCCTCGCTTCAGCACGCGCGAGACCTCGGGCTGCGCGAGGAGCGCGACGGCGCCCATGCCGACGACGCCGGCCACCGCGACGAGCGCTGCGGCGCGCGCTCGGCGGCCGCGCGTGATGGCCTGGACGCGTCGCGCGAAGAAGACGACGCTTCCGGCCATGAGCGGACCCAAGAGGGCGGCGAGGAACGCGGTCTTCACTCCGACGAACGCCAGCGCCGCGAACAGGCCGAACGCCGCAATGACCGCCGCGAAGCGGCGGCCGCAGCCCGCGAACGCGAACGACAGCGACACGGACGCGACCGGTGCGAGATACGCCGCCGCGAGCGCTTTCGAGCCGAACACGATGGAGCCGAACCCCGCCGCGGACGTGACGACCTGCCGGTCGCGCGCGCGCTCGAATGTCCGCTCCGCGATCAGTTCGACGATGACGGCGAGGATCGCCGACGCGATCACGACCCACAGCACTGCGCGCCCTCGCGGAGCGTCACCGGCCGCCGGACGCGCGAACGCTCCCACCGCCGCCGCGGCGGCGAGCGCGAGCGTGGCGTCGTCCGTCGCCGTCGGAGATGCGGCGAACGCGCGCGACGACGAGAACCACACGAGGAATCCGAGCAGCGCGGCGTCCGCGGCCCGCGGAACGACGCGGACCCTGCCGTCCCGGATCGCGACGGCGAACGCCGATGCGAGCGCGAGCGCGGCGCACAGCTCGAGGACGGCGTGCTTGCCGGCGCGAGTCGGGTCGAGCCCGGTGTACGTCGGGTCAGGGTCGAACCACGACGGAACGAGCAGTACGGCGGCGAGCGCGAACACTAGCGGAAGGACCCGCCAGCCGCGTTGCTCGTCCGCGCGATCGTGCTCGAGCAAGGTCCGGATTCCTCAAGAAAGGGGCGAGGCGGACACCGT
>CAZOLL010000467.1:0-3788 GCA_964580365.1 uncultured Phycisphaeraceae bacterium | reverse complement strand
GTCGCCCCCAGCGCGCGGCGCTGCGGGCGGCGCGCGGCAGGACCGCGGCGCGAGCGCGGCGCCGTCGCGCACGCCGACGACGCGCGCCGCGCCCGCCGCGGCGGCGCGCGGCGGCAACGGCTCGGGCGGGCTCGCGGGCGGCTCGGCGGAGCCGGTCGCCCTCGCGCTCGAGCGCGGCGAGACGCCCGGCGACACCGACCCGGCGACGCCCGGCCCCGGCGGCGCGGGACTCGACCCGACCGGCACGGGCGCAGGAAGTGACGGCGCGGGAGGCGCAGGCGCCGAGGTCGCGATCGAAGACGGCGAGACGTTCGCGCCGCGCGGCGGCGATGGCGACGGCGAGGGCGGCGAAGCGGACCTGATCGGCGGCGACGGCGCGGGGCTGCTCGGCGCGGCGTCGGGTGCGGGCGACCGCACCGACGGCGGACCGTCCGGGCCGAACAACGTCGGCGACGCGCTCGGCCGCGGCCACGGCATCGAAGGAACACAGACCGGCGGTGCGTCGCCGGGCAGCATTGCGTTCGACGCGCCGAGCGGCGGCGGCGCGGGCGGCAACGGAACGGGAGAACTCGCGGCTCCCGAGCGCGGCGGCAGCGGGCTCGATCCTTCCGCGAGCGGCGACGGCGCGGGAGCGAGCGGCGACGGCGTCGCGCTCGAGGACGGAGAGAAGTTCGCACCGCACGACGGCGCGGGCCACGACGCGACGGGCCCGGGCGGCGGGCGCGGCGACGCGGACGGCGTGCCGCAGTCGGGTGGCGGGCTCGACCTCGCGCTCGGCAACCTCGCGGGAGCGGGCGGCGGCGTCACTCGACAGGACGGCCCCGGCGGCGCGGGCACCGGTCCTTCGCGCGCGATGGTCACCGCGGACTTCCCGGGCGGAGGAGGGACGCTGCCGGATTCGTCGCTCGTCGCGCTCGACTTCGGCCGGCCGGCGGGCCCCGAGCCGGGCTTCGACGCGCCGAAGCGCCTCGAGAACACGCCCTACAAGAACCGCTTCGGCGTCGCGCGGCAGGAAGCGCTGAAGGAGCACGGCGGCACCGAAGAGACCGAAGCCGCGGTCGCGCGCGGGCTCGCGTACCTCGCGAAGAAGCAGGACAAGGAAGGGTTCTTCGGCAGCACGGAGGACTACGACGAGAAGTACGGGTACGTGGTCGTCGGCAAGACCGCGCTCTCCTTGCTCGCGTTCCTCGGCGCGGGTCACACGCCGGACTCCAACACGCAGTACTCGGACGTGACGCGCCGCGCGATCTCGTTCCTCCTCGAGGTGCAGGAGCCGAACTCCGGCCACTTCGGCTGGACGTCGTCCTACAGCCACGGCATTTCGACCTACGCGCTCGCGGAGTGCTACGCGATCACGAAGGACGAGAAGCTGCGCGCGCCGCTCGAGAAGGCGGTGGCGCACATCGTCGAGAACCAGAGCAAGAGCAACGACCCGCGGCGCGGCGGCGGGTGGGGCTACTTCAACCCGGACGGCGCGCACTTCGACAACTGGACGCGCGTGTCGATCACCGCGTGGCAGATGATGGCGCTCGAGTCGGCGCGGCTCTCCGGACTCGCGGTGGACGAAGCGGTGTTCGACCGCGCCGAGCGCTTCCTCGACAACGCGTACGACCCGCGGCGCGGGTACTTCCGATACAACCACGACCCCGACCGCCTCTCGTCCGACTACGCGACGTTGCCGGGCTCCACGCCGGCGGCGATGTTCGTGCTCGCGTTGTTCGGACGCGATCTCGCGTCGTCCGACTACGACGCGCCGCGCAAGTTCGTGCTCGACCGCAAGCCGAAGGAGTACCGCTGCCGCGGCGAGGCCGCGTTCGTGGCCCAGGCGAGCGGCAACTTGTACTTCTGGTACTACGGCTCTCTCGCGATGTTCCGCTGCGGCGGCCCCGCGTGGGAGCAGTGGAACGACGCGCTGAAGAAGACCCTGCCGCCCGCGCAGGAGAAGGACGGCTCGTGGCGCCCGATCGACCCCTACGCCGAACACGCGAAGGACACCGACGACTCGCGCTGCTACACGACCGCGATGTGCGTGCTCTCGCTCGAGGTGTACTACCGCTACTTCACGCCTCTGCTCCGGAAGTGAGCGCGCCGCAGCTAGGTTCGCGAGCGGCGGCGTGCATCGCGATCTTCGCGATCGCCGCGCTCTCCGCGTGCGTCGCGCCGCGCGCGCTCGACCCGGCGCGGACCGACGCGCTCGATCGGTCGATCCGCGGGTGGATGTCCGAACAGCGCGTCCCCGGGCTGTCGGTCGCCGTCGCACACGAGGGCCGCGTGATCTGGAGCGCGGCGTACGGACTCGCCGACGTCGAGAACGGCGCGCCGGCGAGGGTCGACACGCGCTACCGCACGGCATCGATCGGCAAGACGATGACCGCGACCGCGACGATGCGCCTCGTCGAGCGCGGCGTGATCGATCTCGACGCGCCGATCGCGACGTACACGCGTGCGTTTCCCGAGAAGCCGTGGCCGATCACGACGCGCCACTTGCTCACGCACACGTCGGGCATTCGCCACTACGGCGGCCCGCGCGACTTCGAGGAGCAGACGAGCAACCACCACTACGCGACCGTCGAGGACGCCCTCGCGCCGTTCGCGAACGACCCGCTCTCGTTCGAGCCGGGGACGGACTACCTGTACACGAGCTACGGTTTCGACGTGCTCGGCTGCGTGCTGTCGGGAGCGGCGCATGCGCCGTTCATGCAGGTGATGCAGGACGAGGTGTTCGGACCCTGCGGGATGCGCCTCACGCGCGACGACGATCCGTCGGTGATCGTCGCGCATCGCGCCGCCGGATACAGAACGGTGGACGGAGCCGTCGTGAACGCCCACCACGTCGACATGAGCAACCGACTCCCCGCGGGCGGGTACCTCACCACGGTCGGCGACGTCGCGACGTTCGGCGCTCGCCTGCTCGACGGCACGCTCGTGAAGCCGGCGACGCGCGAAGCGATGTGGACCCACCTGCGCCTGAAGAACGGCGACACGGTGAACTACGGCCTCGGCTTCTCGATCGTCGAGGACGCGAACGGTCGCCCGACGGGAGAGGTCTCGCACGGCGGCTCGAGCCCCGGAGTGTGCGGAATGTTCTACATCGACTCGAAGAACGAGCTCGTCGTGGTGTTCCTCACGAACCTCGAGGACGCGACGAGGAGGTTCGAAGAAGCGAAGGACATCGCGCGGATCGTGCTCGAGGGATGACGGGGGTGGGGACGGGCACCGGTCCGTTCAGCGGGACTCGGCGCGAGGGATCGCGTCGGAGCTGAGGCGGCCGTGAAGGTGCCAGCCGACGAGGAGCTGCCACGAATGCGGGGGAGCGGTCGGTGCGGGACGCGTCGAAGGTGCGAGTTCGTGCCAGCCGGTGAACCACGCGGCGGATGAGTACGGATCCACGCGGCCGGTGAACGGGATGCCGTGACGGCGCGCGTTGTTCAACACGTACAGCAGCGTGTTGCGCACGTCGAGCGTCGAGGTCAGTGCGCGCGAGTGGAATCGGTCGGCGAAGACACGGCCTCGGCGGTTCAGTGCCGAATTCAAGTGGCGCGCGATGCGGACGAGCAGGCCTTGCACTCCGCGGGAGAGCGCGCGCGAATCGTCCGCTTCGACGATGAGATGCAGGTGGTTCGACATCACCGAGAAATGCACGAGCCGGAAGTCGCGTCGTTCGCGTCCGCCGAGGAACGCAACTTTGAGTGCGCGCGCGCATCGAAGTGACCGCAGCGTCGGCAGTCCGCGCACGACGCGCACCGTGACATGGACCGGCGAGAGCCGGTCCAACGCGGCGCGTTTGG
>CAZOLL010000466.1:0-3792 GCA_964580365.1 uncultured Phycisphaeraceae bacterium | reverse complement strand
TGCGGCGGCCGCTCCGATCCGCGTACGACGGTGCCGAACTTCTTCAGCACGGCGAGCGGCGTCGACCGACGCAGGTATGCGTGGAAGCGCCAGGCCGCGATGAGATCGTCGCTGGTGTAGTTCGGCGCGGGACTCAGCGCGGGATACCCGACGTCGATCCCCATGCGCGCGAGCTCTTCGGCGCTCGGCATCCTCGCCGCCGGCGGTTCCGGTCGAGGCGCCCGTGGCCCCACGTCACGCACCGAGACGACTTCGGCGTCCCTGACGACTGCGGGCCGGCCTTCGAGCGCAGGGTCTCCGTCGACGGGCGTCGCGGCCTCCGCCAACTTGGACCGCTCGTCCGTGGCCCAGCGGATCAACACGCCCAGCGCGACGACGACGAGGACTCCAACGAACCAGATCACGCGGTATCGGCCGTGCTGGAGCTCGGCGGCGCCGGAGCGGCTTGTGCAGGCGCGGGTTCCGCGACAGGCTCCTGCGCGGACTCGGCTTCCTTCGCCTTGCACTTCCGCAGGTAGCGGCGCGTCGCGGTGTCGGCGTAGTCGCCCTCGATCGCCTCGCGCTTGATGACGTGCTCGCGGAGCAGTTCGACGACCTGCTCCTTGTCGATCTTCACGCTGGCGACGCTTTTCACTTCGCGTCGGATAGTCGCGTGGATCTGGTCGCAGTTCAGCAGGATCGCCGCGAGCGCGTACTTGTTCGTCGCCTCCTGCCGTGCGCGGAAGTCGTCGAGCGCGTCGCGCGAAATTCCCTCGCGAGTGAACAGGAAGACGCGCTCCTGCGTCGCCTCGTCCTTCAGGTCGAGATCGGCGAGAGACAACCGCGCGACCTCGTCTCGGTCGATCGGCTTCTGGAATCGGACCTGATAAAGCACCCACTGCAGCCCGTTCGTCAGCACGACCCATTCGACGCCTTCGTTCGCCGCGTAGTCGATCGACTGCTTCGTGTGGCGCTCGACGAGATCGCCGCCGATCGCCTTCACCTCGAGGAGCAGGCGCAGCTTCCCGTCGAGCGTCACCGCGAGGTCGCAGAACGTCCCGCGGATCGCGTGCTCGGACGTGAGCTCGCTGTACTTGTCGAAGCCGAACACCTCCGACAGCACGTCTTTCACGAGCGTGACGGTGTCGGCCTCGGAGACGTCGCGCGCTCGCTGTGCCTCGAGGATCGGCAGGTACTTCTTCAGGCCCTCGCGAACGCGATCGAGGGCGCGCTTCGGAATCGACACTCGGAGCCTCCCGGTTCCCGCTCGCCGGATTCAACCGGTCAGTGGACCTTTGAGTCCTGGACGATCGCCCACAACGCGATGGCCGCGATCGCGAGCGGAACCAGCCCGATCACGATCGCGAATGACCAGCGGATCGTGAGAACGATCATCCGACCGAAGCTCGGCGCGGCGACTGTCACGGGCCCGTGCATCCAGGTGTCTCCTGCCCCAACGCAAGGCGAACGGTAATCCCCAGCGCGCCCCCTCCGGTATCGAACACTCGACGAACATCGCGCTTGACGGAGCGCGCCGCTCGGATTCCCTTCCTCTTCATGGTCGAGATCGCGCGGCTTCTCCTCGAGATCGACTCCACCGGCGCGAAGCGCGGCGCGAACGACGCGCAGAAGGCGCTCGACGATCTGTCGAAGTCGGCCACGAAGGCGACCACCGCGATTACCAGCACCGGCACCGCGTCGACAACCGCCGGGGCCGGGATCGAAAAGACCGCCCAGGCGGCGCAGGCGGCCGACCGCGGGCTGTCCCGAGCTCAAGTGTCCGTCACGGCGTACGCGAACTCGGCGGGCCGCGCGCGCGAGCTCTCCGCGCAGCTCGCGTCGAGCGTGCTTGGCATTCACGGGCCGCTCATTGGTCTCGCCTCGCGCCTCACCAACGTGACGCAGCTCTTCAGCGACCTCGGCGCGATCGCCGCGTCGCCCGCCGGAGTGGTCGGTCTCATCACCGCTGGCCTGTACGGCGCGAAGACCGTGCTGGAAGGAATGGAAGAGCGGCTCGACGCGACGACCGAAAAGCTGCTGACGTTCTCGCGCGCCTACAAGGTCGCGATCGGCGCGACGTCGCCCGCGGGCTTCCCCGCGTCGGAAGATCCGCTCGAAGCGGTCGGGCTCGGAAAGAAAGGTCAGGAGCAGTACGACCGGCTGCTCGCCGCGCTACGGACGCCGGACTCGGCGCTCGTCGCGCGTCAGGGAATTCCGGAACGCTCGTTCATCGACTCGACGAAGGAACTGTTCACCGGCCGCGACTTCGACAGCGCCACCGAGCGGGCGCGGCGGGCAGTTCAGGACGTCCGATCCGAAGCGCTCGACTTCATCAAGATCCTGAAGACCGAACCGCTCGAGGCGCAGACCGCGGGGCTCGAGCAGCTGACGCGACTGTTCGGATCGGGCTCCGAAAAGGACACGCCGTTCGGATCGCCGACGCTCGCCGCCGCGCTCGGCGACCAGATCGAGAAAACGACCGCGCTCGCGAAGACGACCGACGAGCTGACGGCCGCCTCGGAGAAGCACAACGAGGTGCAGCGGAAGGAAATCGACGAGACGCTTCGGCTGCGTGATGCGCGAACCAAGCTGCAGGAGACGGCGCGCGCGCGTCTTGACGCGTCGCTGGCGCAGTTCTCGCGCGAGGCGCAGTACGGTGCGCAGGGCCCCGGCGCCGTCGAGCGCGCCAACACGATCGCGGCCGCGCA
Source organism: uncultured Phycisphaeraceae bacterium (assembly GCA_964580365.1). Classification (GTDB taxonomy): domain Bacteria; phylum Planctomycetota; class B15-G4; order B15-G4; family JADJEK01; genus CAZBOK01. Next base: position 1,105 of record CAZOLL010000466.1, on the reverse strand, counting down.
GCAGCTCGCGTTGAAGGCGACGGGCGGTGATGCTCTCGAAGCGACGATCCTGGTGCAGCGCCTGGTGTCGGCGTACGACCTCTCGGTGACGTCCGGCGCCGCGTTCGCCGCGCAGGAGAAGGCGAACGCCGATGCGCTCCGCGAATCTGCGCGCGCTGCCGCCGAGGCCGAAGCGGCGCAGCAGCGCCTCGAAGAGCGTCGGAACGCCGCCCGCCAGTTTGCGGACGACCAACTGAACGCGCTCCGCCGCACGGGCGCCGGCTATGGCAACGTGCCAACTACGCTCGAAGGCTTCGAAGCCGCCGAGCGCGAGCGCCGCGTGCAGGAGCAGGTCGCGGGCTTCCGCGCGAAGCTGACCGACCTCCCGATCGACGAGCAGGAGGCGGCCGCCGCGCGGTTCGAAGCGACGGCGCGCGCGACCGCCGAAAGCGTCGACTCGTGGGCCGACGCCGAGAAGCGGTTGAAGGACGACCTCGCCGCCGCGACGAAAGCCGCCGAGGAGCACCAGCAGCGCGTCGAAGACCTCGCCCACGCCTACGTCGATCCGCTCGGCCGAGGGCTCGACGACCTGTTCGCGAAGCTGACGCGCGGCGAGCTGACGTGGAAGTCGTTCGGCGATGCCGCCCGCACGGCGCTGCAGGAGATCGCGCAGGGCGTCTTCCACGAGACCGTGACGCGGCCGCTGACCGAGAGCGCGATCAGCGCGCTGACCGGCCGTCCTCCGCCGGGCGGTGGCGGCGGCTTCGGCGGCGAGAACCAATACGCGAGCTCCGGCAACAGCGGCTTCAGCGGCGGCACCGGCTTGCTCGGCACGGTCGCCGGCGCGGTCTCGGGCGGCATCCCGTGGGGTCGCGTTCTCGGGTTCGGCGGCCGGGGCTCGCCCTACAACGGCGTCGACGAGCCGGGCGGCGGGTTCAGCGCGACGCCGCGGTTCGACGAGAGCGATGCGTTCAACTTCGGCACCGGCGGCAGCGCGCAGGCGCGGCCGAGCGCCGGGCAGGTCGACTCCGAGAGCGGCGGCGGCATCTTCAGCGGGATGAACTTCTCGCAGATCGCGCAGCTCTTGCAGGCCGGCACGATCGCGTGGCTGACCGGCGGATCCGGG